>CAXTUO010000152.1:0-7599 GCA_964247175.1 uncultured Acetobacteraceae bacterium
GACCAGGCGAGCCGGGTGACGCTGGGCCACGCCGCGCAGAGCACGTCGGGCAACGCGGCGGAAACCGCGCCCTGGGCGCGGGCGCACGGCATGCGGCGGCTGATCGTGGTGACCGCCGGCTACCACGTGCCGCGGGCCTTGCTGGAGGTGCAGCGCGCCCTGCCGGAGGTCGAGCTGCAGGCGGTTGCGGTGCAGTCCCCGGCGCTGCGCAGCGCGCCGCCGGCGGCGTCGGTCCGCGTGCTCGCGGGCGAGTATGACAAGCTGCTCGCCGTGCGGTTCGGCCTGCGGCGCCTGTTCGGGATCGGAGAAGCGCCATGATCTGGCTCCGTTCGCTGCTGTTCAACATCTGGTTCTTCGCGGCGACGCTGGCGATGGGGCTGCTGGGCGCCCCCGTCCGCTGGTTCGCCCCCCGCCATGCGTTGTGGGTGGCGCAAAGCTGGGCGGCGCTGGTGCTCGGCGGTGCCGCGGCCCTGTGCGGCATCCGCGTCGCCGTGGTCGGGCGGGAGCACCTGCCAGCGGAGGGCGCGGCCCTGATCGCGTCGCAGCACCAATCCGCGTTCGACACGCTGGTCTGGCTGTGCCTGGTGCCGCGCGCGGCCTATGTGTTCAAGGCGGAACTGGCGCGCGTCCCGCTGTTCGGCTCGCTGCTGGTGCCGGCCGGGCAAATCCCCGTGGACCGGGGCGCGTCGTTCAGCGCGGTCCGCAGCCTGCTGCGCGGCGCCGACCGCGCGGTGGCGGACGGCCGGCAGATCGTGATCTTCCCGGAAGGCACCCGGGTGGCGCCGGGCGTCGAGGCCGAGCTGCGGCCCGGCATCGCCGCACTTGCGTCGCGGACCGGGCTGCCGGTCATCCCGGTCGCCACCGACTCCGGCCGTTACTGGGGCCGGCGGGCCTTCCGCAAGACGTCCGGCGTGATCCGAATCGTGGTCGGTCCGCCGATCCCGCCGGGCCTGCCGCAAGCGGCGCTGATTGTCACGATACAACAACGTTGGCGGGAGGCCGGCCTTTCCGGCGATTCTGTGGACAAGTCTGTGCATAAGGATGGTAAAATATCGGCTGCATGGCGCGCTTGAATGTTGCAACGTCCTCGTTTGTTTCAGTTCCATTGCAGTTTATGGTCAAAACGGGGATGGGTTCCTGCCGGAACAGTTGTCCCATTCATTATTCAAGCCTTTGTTATTTAACACCAAAGAAGTGCCAGGCGACTGCGTGGGATGCGCGACCGTTGACAAGGGCGGCAGATGCACCGGGACGCGGCACGCCGCGCCGCGCCGCTGTGGATGACCAAGGGCCGACTCGCGCGCCAACCCCTTGGAATGGCTGAATGGCCAGCCGTGCCGTTCGGACCATGCTGCGCTGGACGTGCGGCGTGCTTGTCGTCGCCGGCCTGGCGCATGGCGGGTACTGGCTCAGCTCGGCGCGGCGATTGGATGCGCTGGTGGAGGAGCAGGCCCAGGCCTTGCGCGCCCAAGGCTGGCGCGTCGTCCTCGGACCGGTTTGGCCGGAAGGGTGGCCGGGACGCGCTGGGCTTCAGTTCGGGACGGCGTCCATCGAGGCCGACGGGTTTGCCTGGCGGGCCGACCGGGCGATGGTCGACGCGCCGCTGCGCTGGCCTCCGTCGATGTCCGGGCTTGGCCCGGCGCGCGTGCGGGCGCAAGGCCAGCAGGTCCGGTTCGGCGCAGGCCCTCCCGTCGCCGTCGTGTCGCAGGATATGCAGCTTGAAGTTTCCGGCGGGGCCGCCACCCTGGCCGGCACGGGCGCCGGCATCGCCCAGGCGTTCGAGGCCGGGACGGTGCGGCTGCGAATGGGGACGGATGGCCTGGCGCTGTCAGCCCAGCGCCTCAAGCTGCTCAACCCTGCCCGGATGCGCGGCCAGAGTATCGATGCGCTTGCGCTGCACGCTTCGGCGACGCTGCCCCTGCCGCTCGCCGGAGCGCCGCACCTTGCCGCCACGGCCTGGCGCCAAGCTGGGGGCGCCGTGGAGGTGTCGGACATCACGGTCACGATGGGCGGCGCCCGCGCTGTCGGCAAGGGCCGAATCTGGTTGGACGAGGCCCTGCAGCTGAGGCTGGACGGGACGATGCACGTGACAAGCTACGAGGCCGGGCTGGATGAGCTTACGGCGGCAGGGGTCTTGACGCGGCAAACGGCCGTGGCGGCGAAGGCGGTGCTCGGCCTGCTCGCGGCGCCCGCACCGGACGGCGGCGCCGATGTTCCCGTGCAGATCGCCGATGGCGTGCTGACCGTGGCGCGCTTTCCCCTGCTGCGGGTGCCGGCGCTGGATTGGCCGGCCGCGCCGCCCGAGCCGTGAAGCAAGGCCAGACGGCGGCTAAGGCTCTCCGCCGGAGTTCGACTGCGCCGCGAGGGCGCGGGCCATCTGGCTCAGGGCTTCCTGGTGCTTCTGGTTGTCGATCGCGGCGAAGTTGCGCGCGAGCTCAAGGCACATGCGTTGCCGCTGGGACAGCTCGACGGTCGGCGCCTCGGTGTCCAAGCCTTCGAAGAACCAGCTCACGGGGACGTTCAGCACCAGCGCGATCTCGTAAAGGCGCCCGGCCGAGATGCGGTTCAGGCCGCGCTCGTACTTATGCGCCTGCTGGTAGGTGACGCCGATCATCTGGGCAAGCTGCTGCTGCGACAAGCCCAGCATCACCCGGCGCTCCCGGATGCGCGCGCCGGCGTGATGGTCCGCGATGCTGGCGCGATGCGGCGGCCCGCCGTCGGGTCCCGCTTTCCCGTTGCCGGGGGCAATTTCTGGATTCTGCTTGGAACTCACGACCCGCCGCACGGGAAGATGCACATAGGCTTACACCCAACTGGGCGAAGCCAGCATTACGCTACCCACGCCAAACGTCAACACCGCGTGACTTTAAACGCATCGCCGCTAAAGAAAAGCGCATTCCCGGAATCGTCGGCTCCGAGACTAGGCCGGGCCGTCCTTGGGCTTGGCGGCACGGTCGCGGCGGGCCGGGCGCAGCAGTGCGGGCGCCGGGTCGGGGGCAGGCACGCCGTGGGCGGCGGCGCTCGCATAGGCTGTCGCCGCCTCGGCACGGGCGGCTTCAAGCTGGCTGCGAAGGCTGTCGATCTCCTGCTGCAGCCGGTCGATCTGCTGCGGATCGGCGTCCTGCTGGGGCGGGGACCCATCCGTCGGGGACGCTGCCGGGACCGGAGGGAGCGGCGCGCCGCCGCGGTGGAACGGGTTGAACATGCTCATCGCGCGCTCGATCATCGCCACGTTCTGGCGGCTCATCTCCTCGACCCCGAGCGGCATGAACGGGCTGAAGGTCTGCTGCACCACCTGGCGCAACTGCTGCTGCTGGCGCGCGAAGCTCGACATGGCCTGCTCAAGGTAACGTGGCACCACGCTTTGCAGGCTGCCGCCGTAGAAACCGATAAGCTGCCGCAGGAAGGCAGTGGGCAGCATGGAGGTGCCCTTGCTTTCTTCCTCGACGATGATCTGCGTCAGCACGCCGCGGGTGATGTCCTCCCCGGACTTCGCGTCGTAAACCACGAAGTCGCGGCCGGCGCGGATCATGTCGCCGAGGTTGTCGAGGGTGATGTAGCTCGATGTTTCCGTGTTGTACAGCCGGCGGTTGGCATACTTCTTGACGACCACCGGGGGCTGCTGCGGGGCGGCGGGGCTGGCGGACTCGGCATCGGGCGCGGAGTAGGTCATGGGGGCGGATTGCGGCATAAAACCCTCGCTTTCGGCATGGACCGGACTGTATCACGCGCTTGCAACATTGGGCGATAATCGCACTTGCGGTTATCACGCCAACCTTATGAGCAAAAGCTATGGCCGACTCGCCCAACCCACACGACAGCGAGACCCTCGCCGCCGATTGGATCACCATCTGGCAAAGCGAGTGGGCCGCTGCCGCCGTGGACCGGGAAGTGCAGGAAGCCTGGCTGCGCATGATGGCGCAGCAGGCCGGGGAGACGCAGGCCGGGGCGCCCCCGTTTCCGCAAGCGCCCGCTGATGCTGCGCCCGGACCGGCCCGGCCCGTTGCGCCGGCGCGGGCCTCGTCCGCTGCTGATGCACCTGATGCCCGGGATGCTGCAAGCACCAGCCTCCGGGATGCCGCCATCGGCAGCCTGCTGGACCGCGTCGCCGAACTGGAGCGCCGCGCCGCCAATCCCGCAGGCGGCTGACGCCGCGCTGATCGCCGGCATCGCCGCCTACCGCCGGCACCCGTGGCAGCGCGACCTGCCGGACCCGCCCAGCCTTTGGGGGGAGGGCGACACGCGCCTGCTCGACTACGGCAGCGAGGCCGACCCGGCCGTGCTGTTCGTGCCGAGCCTGGTCAACCGCGCCTACGTGCTCGACCTTTCGCCGGGCCGCTCCATGATGCGCTGGCTGGCCGGGCAGGGGGTGCGCCCGCTGCTGCTGGACTGGGGCTGGCCCGGCACCGTGGAGCGCGGCTTCACCCTGACCGACTACATCGCCGGGCGGCTGGAGCGCGCAATATCGGCCGCGGGCGGGCGGGTGGTGCTGGCCGGATACTGCATGGGCGGGTTGCTGGCGCTGGCGGCGGCGCTGCGCCGACCGGACCGGGTGCGCGGGCTGGCGCTGCTGGCGACGCCTTGGGATTTCCACGCGGCGGATCCGGCGCAGGCCCGGCGCCTCGGCCAAATGCTCCCATGCTTCGAGCCGCTGCTGTCCGGCACCGGCACCTTGCCGGTCGATAGCCTGCAGGCGCTGTTCGCTCTGCCGAACCCTGGGAGCATCGCCGCGAAGTACCGCGCTTTCGGTCGCATGGACCAGGCGTCCCCGGTCGCCCTCGACTTCGTCGCGACCGAGGACTGGCTGAACGACGGCGTGCCGCTCGCGGCGCCAGTGGCGCGGGAAACGCTGGGCGGGTGGTACGGCGCGAACACGCCCGGCCGTGGCGCGTGGCGCGTGGCCGGCGAAACTGTCGATCCCGGAGAGCTTGCGATGCCGAGCTTCGTCGCAGTGCCGGACCGGGACCGCATCGTGCCGCCGGGCAGCGCCTTGCCGCTGGCCCGGCTGATCCCCGGCGCCACCTTGCATCGGCTCGCCGCCGGGCATATCGGGATGACAGTCGGCCCACAGGCCGAAGCGGCGCTGTGGTCGCCGCTGCTGGCCTGGTTACGCGGCCTCTGACTGCTTATCTTCGGCTGACCAAGGGAGATTCAAGAAATGGAAGACGTCGTCATCGTGTCCGCCGCCCGCACCCCGGTTGGCAGCTTCAATGGGGCCTTCGCCGCCACGCCCGCGCACGTGCTGGGCACCATCGCGATCCAGTCGGCGATGCAGCGCATCGGTTTGGACCCGGCGGATGTGGACGAGGTGATCCTGGGCCAGGTGCTGACCGCGGCCCAAGGCCAGAACCCGGCGCGTCAGGCCGCCCGCGCCGCCGGCGTCCCGGACGACAAGACGGCGTTCGGCGTCAACCAGGTCTGCGGCTCGGGCCTGCGCACCGTGGCGCTGGCGGCGCAGCAGATCCGCACCGGGGAAAGTGCCATCGTGGTGGCCGGCGGACAGGAAAGCATGAGCCAGTCCGCCCACGCCGCCTACCTGCGCGCCGGCACCAAGATGGGCGACCTGGGCCTGGTGGACACCATGCTGAAGGATGGCTTGTGGGACGCCTTCCAGGGCTACCACATGGGCACCACGGCGGAGAACGTGGCGACCGCCTTCCAGATCACCCGCGCCCAGCAGGACGAGTTCGCGGCCAAGAGCCAGCAAAAGGCGTCCGCTGCGCAAAAGGCCGGGCGGTTCAAGGACGAGATCGCGTCGGTGACGATCAAGGGCCGCAAGGGTGACACGGTGGTTGCGGACGATGAGTACATCCGGCATGACAGCACGCCGGAGCTGATGGCGAAGCTGCGCCCGGCGTTTTCCAAGGACGGCACGGTGACGGCCGGCAACGCCAGCGGCATCAACGACGGCGCCGCCGCCCTGGTCGTGATGTCGGCCGCCGAGGCCGCGCGCCGCGGCCTGACGCCGCTGGCCCGCATCGCGAGCTTCGCGACCGCCGGCGTCGATCCCGCGGTGATGGGCACCGGGCCGATCCCGTCCAGCCGCAAGGCGCTGCAGCGGGCCGGCTGGAGCGTGGCCGACCTGGACCTGATCGAGGCCAACGAGGCCTTTGCCGCCCAGGCCTGCGCGGTGAACAAGGACATGGGCTGGGATGCGGAGAAGGTGAACGTGAACGGCGGCGCCATCGCCATCGGCCACCCCATCGGCGCGTCCGGCGCCCGCGTGCTGGTGACGCTGCTGCACGAGATGTCGCGGCGCGGCGCGAAGAAGGGCCTGGCCACCTTGTGCATCGGCGGCGGCATGGGCGTCGCCATGTGCCTGGAGCGTTAACCGCCGATCGCCGACATCCCGTCTAGCACTCTCCTGGCAAAGCGGCGAAGATGGCGCTGTTTAAGCCAGGGGAGGACAAGCAATGGCACGAATTGCGCTCGTTACCGGGGGAACACGCGGGATCGGCGCCGCGATCAGCACGGCGCTCAAGGCGGCCGGGCGGACGGTGGTGGCAAGCTATGCCGGCAATGACGCCGCCGCCGCCGCGTTCACGGAAGAAACCGGCATCCCGCACATCAAGTTCGACGCCGGGGACTACGCGGCGTGCGAGGCCGCGGCGGCGAAGATCAAGGACGAGCACGGTCCCATCGAGATCCTGGTGAACAACGCCGGGATCACGCGGGACACCACCATGGCCCGCATGACCCGCGAGATGTGGGATGCGGTGCTGGACACCAACCTCGGCAGTTGCTTCAACCTATGCAAGCTGACCTTTGACGGCATGCGGAGCGCAAAGTTCGGCCGGGTGGTGAACATCGGCAGCATCAACGGCCAGGCCGGGCAGTACGGCCAGGTGAACTACGCGGCCGCGAAGTCCGGCATCCACGGCTTCACCAAGGCTTTGGCGCAGGAGGGCGCCCGGTTCGGCATCACGGTGAACGCCATCGCGCCGGGCTACGTGGACACGGAGATGGTGCGCGCGGTGCCGCCGGACGTGCTGACCAAGATCATCGCCCGCATCCCGATGGGCCGGCTGGGCCACGCCGAGGACATCGCCCGCGGCGTCACGTTCCTGACCAGCGACGACGCCGACTTCATCACGGGATCGACGCTCTCGATCAACGGCGGGCAGCACATGTACTGACGTAAGCTTTGGGCGCAGCCTCGGCTGCAAACTTGAGCGCAGCCTCGGCTGCAAACTTGGGCGCAGCCGGGGCTGCAACCACGGCTGCGACCTTGGCCGGCTGCGGCGCGATTGGGCTTTGGGCGTTCCTGGCCCTGCTGTCCCGTGCCGCGGCCGAGGTGCCGCCACTGCAACTGACCGCGATCAGCTTCGCGGTCTCGGCGGTGTTCGGCATCGCCTGGCTCGCGGCGCGGGGGCGGCTGGCCGAGCTTCGGCAGCGGCCCTTGGCCTGGCTGCACGGCGTCGGCGGGCTGTTCGGCTTCCACGCGCTGTATTTCGCCTCGCTGGCCCGAGCGCCCGCGGCGACGGCCAACCTGATCAACTACACCTGGCCGCTATTGCTGGTGCTGCTGTCGGCCGTCGTGCTCAGCTTTCCGCTGACGTGGCGGCACCTGCTCGGGACGGCACTGGCGCTGCTGGGGTG
>CAXTUO010000153.1:0-7565 GCA_964247175.1 uncultured Acetobacteraceae bacterium
GCCCGAACGAGCACAGCAGGGTGCGGAGCGAGCCCGCGTGGTAGGCCTCCGCCGCGAGGATGCTGGCGGCGGCGTCCAGGTTGTCCTTGCTTTGCAGCAGCCGGGCCGCGCCGGCATAGGCAGTCACGCCCACGTCGGTGAGCGACAGCGCGCCCAGCAGGAAGTTCGTCTCGTTCAGGAAGGGGTTGAACTGCGTGCCGGCCGGGATCAGGCCGGCCGCGACCGCCACCGCGTTGAAGCTGTTCAGCAGGTCGATGTTCGGCTGCGCGACCGCCTGGTTGCCGAGCACGCGGCGGATGAAGCGGATGTGATCGACCTCGTCCACCGTGATCCGCTCGATGGCGCCGGCGACCAGCGGGGTTTGGAACGGCACGAGCGACCCGCCAAGCACGAAGCCCGCGTTGCCGACGCCGTTGGGGTCGCTCACGTCCGCGGGGTCCAGGCCGCGGCCCAGGAAGCCGTGGATGTAGTACTGGCCCTCGAGGTACTCGAGGTTGAGCGCGAAGTTCAGGATGTCGGCGTCGGTGTAGCTCTGCGCCGCGGCCGGGGTGCTGTTCACCACGGCGGCGCCCGTTGCCGCGGCGCCGGCCGCCAGCACGGTGACGGCGGCGGCGCCGAACTGGCCGATCAGCGACCGCCGCTCGACGTGGTTCTGGCCAGAAGTGGTCTCATCAGGCATTCGGGCGTCCTCCAGGGATTGCGGCTACGGATGGGCCGTCAACCTCATACCTTGTTTAGTACGATCCGGTGCCAGCCCCGCGCTTCCATCAACACCAAGTGATATGCTGCCGCAGTGCTTCGCCGAAACCACCGCTACGCCGGCGCCAGCACGTGGATCACCCGGCTGGCAAGCATGTCCTTCACCTTCGCCCCGTAGGCCTGCATGTGCGGCGCCGCCGCGTGCGCCGCCAGCGCCGCCGCGTCCCGCCATTTCTCGATCACGACGAAGCTGTCCGGCCCGAGCGCCGCCACGTGGGACGGGGCGCCCTGCATGTCGATGGCCGGCCCGTACTCGATGCAGCCCGGTTCCGCCAGCACGGCCGGCATGTTGGCGCGGAACTGCTCCAGCACGGCGCTTCGCTGGCCGGGCCGTGCGGTGATGATGGCGAGGACGTGGATCATAAGCCGGCTCCGTGATTCGCGCGCCAGTGTCCACCCGGGATGGCCCCCAGCGCAATCGGGGCGCGCAATCGCCCCCTTGCCCGCTCCGCCCGCCCTGTGTTTGGTGCCGGTTTATGCAGCATCTCACGGGGCGAACGCGGTTGGCGGGGGTGATCGGGTGGCCGGTGTCGCATTCCCGGTCGCCGCGCCTGCACAACCATTGGCTGGCGCGGCACGGGATCGACGGGGCCTACGTGCCGCTTCCCGTGGCGCCCGCGGACTTGGCGGCGGCGGTGCGCGGGCTGCGCGCCGCGGGCTTCGCGGGCGCGAACGTGACCGTGCCGCACAAGGAGGCGGTGCTGGCACTGTGCGACCGGGTGTTGCCGCCCGGGCAGCGGGCAGGGGCGGTGAACACGCTGGTGTTCGGGCCGGACGGCATCACCGGCACCAACACGGACGGCGCCGGGTTCGTCGAGAACCTGCGGGCACACGGCGTCGATCCCGCCGCCGGCCCGGCGCTGCTGCTGGGCGCCGGCGGCGCCGCACGGGCCATCGCGGCGGCGCTGCTCGACCTCGGTGTGCCCGTCACGGTCGCCAACCGCTCGGCGGACCGCGCGGCGGCGCTGGCGGCAGCGCTGCCGGGCCTGCGGGTGGTGCCTTGGGCGGATCGGGGAGCGCTCGGCGGCCAATCGCTCTTGGTCAACACGACGGTGCTGGGGATGGCGGGGCAGGACGCCTTGGACATGCCGCTGGACGACGCGCCGCCCGGCCTGGTGGTTTCGGACATCGTGTACGTCCCGCCGGTCACGCCGCTGCTGGCCAATGCTGCGGCGCGCGGGCTGCGCACGGTGGGCGGCCTCGGCATGCTGCTGCACCAGGCCGTCGCGGGCTTCGCGTCGTGGTTCGGCGTGACGCCGGCCGTGGACCAAACGACCTTTGAATTGATTGCTGCGGACTTGTAATATGTAGCGGCATGAGGATCATCGGCCTGACCGGCGGCATCGGCATGGGCAAGTCAACCGTCGCGGCGGCGTTCCGGCGGGCCGGCATCCCGGTGTTCGACGCGGACGCGGCGGTGCACGCGCTGCAGCGCCGCGGTGGACGAGCGGTGCGGGCAATCGGGGAAGCGTTCCCCGGCGCGGTGCGGGACGGCGCCGTGGACCGCGCGGCGCTCCGGGCGATCGCCGTTCCCGATCCGGCCGCCATGCGGACGCTGGAGCGCATCCTGCACCCGATGGTCCGCGCGGTGGAACAGGCGTTCCTGGCCCGCGCCCGCCGGGCCGGGCGGCGGGTGGTCGTGCTGGACGTGCCCCTGCTGCTGGAAACCGGCGGGGAGCGGCGGGTCGATCTGGTGGCGGTGGCCTCCGCTCCCCGCTCCGTGCAGCGGGCACGGGTTCGGGCACGGCGGCAGATGACGGATGCGCAGATCGACACCATCATAGCACGGCAGATGCCCGATGCCGAGAAACGCCGCCGCGCCGATGTCATCATTCCGACGGGATTGTCCCGCTACCATGCGCTGCGCCGCCTCAAACGCCTGATGCAGGAGATGCAGCCTTGAGCCGTTCCGTCCTGTTCGACACGGAAACCACGGGCCTTGATCCGCTCACGGGCGACCGGGTGATCGAGGTCGCCTGCCTGGAGCTGATGCGCGACCTGCCGACCGGGTGCTCCTTCCACCGCTTCATTGACCCCGAGCGCGACATCGACCCGGAGGCGAGCCGGGTGCACGGCCTGACCCGCGCGGACCTGCGGGGCAAGCCGCGCTTCGCCGAGATCGCGGACGAGCTGCTGGCGTTCCTCGGCGACGACCCGCTGGTCGCGCACAACGCGCCGTTCGACTTCGGCTTCCTGGACGCCGAGCTGGCCCGGCTGCGCCGCCCCGCCCTCGACCGTGAGCGCATGGTCGATACGCTGGCCATGGCCAAGGCCCGCTTCCCCGGCCTGCCCAACAGCCTGGACGCGCTGTGCCGCCGCTTCGGCATCGACCTGTCGGAGCGCACGAGCCACAACGCCCTGCTCGACTGCCGGCTCCTGGCGCAGGTGTACATCGAGCTGACCGGCGGGCGGCAGCGCGGGCTGCTGCTCGCAGAGGACGCGGAAAATGCGCTGCCCTCGGTCGCCTACCAGCCCGTCGGGCCGCGCACGCCGGTGCGGGTGCAGCCCGGCGCGGACGCGCTCGCCCGCCACGCAGCGTTCCTGGCCCGGTTGAAGGAGCCGCTGTGGCTCGCCTGAAACCGTTCAGCGCCTGGCGCTCGGTGCGCCCGAAAGCGGCCGGGCTGCTGCTGGCGACGCTGCTGCTGCTGACCGCGGCCGTGCTGTTCGAGCGCGAGGTGTCGCAGTCGATCCAGGCGGCAACCGCGCGCAGCGGGCTGGCGCGCCTGCAAGCCGGCGCCGCGCAGCAGGTGCTGACGGCCGTGCAGGACGCGGAAACCGGGCAGCGCGGCTTCCTGCTGACTGGCCGGGCGTATTACCTCGAGCCGTATCAGCACGCCGCCGCCCGGATCGCCTCGCTGCTGGACCGCCTGGACGCGCTCGGCCGCGACACGCCCTGGCTGCGGGAGGAGGCCGCGCCGCTGCGTGACCTGGTGCCGCGCAAGATGGCCGAGCTGGAACAAACCGTGGCGCTGGCCCACGCCGGCAGGGACCAAGAGGCCCTCGATCTGGTGCTGACCGACGACGGCAAGGCGCTGATGGACGACATCCGCGCCGCCGTGCAGCGCATCGTGGACCGGGCGGAGAAGGAGCGCGCGGCGGAGGTCGCCTCCGTGCTGGCCCATCAGCGCCTGGCCAGCGTCGGCATGCAGGCGGCGGCGGCGCTGGGGGTTTCGCTGCTCGGCTTGGCGGTGCTGGCGCTGCTGCTCGGCCGGGCGCGCCTGCTGGAAACCCGGCGGCGGGAACAGTTGTCTGCCGCGCAGCTTGCGGCCGCGGTGGAGCACATCCGCGACGGCGTCGCGATGTTCGATCCCGAGAACCGCCTGCTGCTCAGCAACAGCCGCTTCGCCGCGACGGTCGGCCTGCCGCCCGCCCTCGTGCGCCCCGGCGTGCCGCTGGCCGACCTCGCGGCGGCGCAGCGCCTGGACCCGCCGCTGCTGTCCGCGCCCCGCCCCGGCGACACGCCGGCCATCGCGGAAACGGAGCAGGACGGACGCCGGCTGGAAGTGTGGCGCAGCGCCATGCCCGACGGCGGCCAGATGGTCGCGGTGGCCGACATCACCCGCCGCGTGCAGGCGGAAAGCCTGGCCCGGCACGCGCAGAAGATGGAGGTGCTGGGCCAGATGACCGGCGGGGTCGCCCACGACTTCAACAACCTGCTGCAGGTCGTCTCGACCAACCTGGAACTGGTGTCGAAGCATCTGGCGGATCGGGACGGGGCCAGGCGCGACGGAACGGGGCAAGACGGAGCGGGGCGCGACGGCGGTGACGGGTGGCTGCACGCCCGCCTGGACGCGGCGCGCGCAGGCGCTGCCCGCGGCGCCCGGCTGACCCGGCATCTGCTCGCCTTTGCCCGGCGCCAGCCGTTGGCGCCCGAGCCGCTGGACCCGGCCCGTGTGCTGATGGGGATCGAGGACATGCTGCGCCGCACGGTCGGCGAGGCGGTCGCGATGGAGCTGGTGGTCGGCGGCGGCCTGTGGGCGGTGCGCGCCGACCCAGGCCAGTTGGAGAACGCGCTGCTGAACCTCGTGGTGAACGCCCGCGACGCGATGACCGGGCCGGGTGGGGAGCAGTCGGGGCGGCTGACCATTGAGGTGGCGAATGCGTCGCTCGATGAGGAGTACGCGGCGCGGGCGGCCGAGGTGACGCCGGGCCAGTACGTGATGTTCGCCGTGACCGACACCGGCTGCGGCATGACGCCGGAGCAGCTCCGCCGGGCCACCGAGCCGTTCTACACGACCAAGGGGGAAGGCCGTGGCACCGGGCTGGGCTTGTCCATGGTGTTCGGCTTCGCGAAGCAGTCCGAGGGGCACTTCCAGCTTTACAGCGAGCTGGGCCGCGGCACCACGGCCCGGCTCTACATCCCGCGCACCGCCGCCGCCGTGCGGACGCTGTCGCCCGAGCCGGCTGCCGTCGCCGCCGGGGGAGGCGAGCTGGTGCTGCTGGTGGAGGACGATCCCGCGGTGCGGCAGGTGGCGAGCGACGCGCTGGCGAGCCTGGGCTACGCGGTGCTGGCCGCCGCCGACGCGGAAGCGGCGCTGCGGATGCTGGAAGGCGGGGCGCGTCCGGACGTGCTGTTCACCGACGTGGTGATGCCGGGGCCGCTGACCTCGCGCGCCCTAGCGGAGCGGGCGCAGCGCATGCTGCCGGGCCTCGCGGTGCTGTACACCTCCGGCTACACGCAGAACTCGGTCGTGCACAACGGCGAGCTTGACCCTGGCATCAACCTGCTGAGCAAGCCCTGGCGGACCGAGGACCTGGCCCGGCATCTGCGCACGGTGCTCGATGGGGCGCGCAGGCCGCGCACGCCGGAAGCGCTGCGCGTGCTGCTGGTGGAGGACGAGATGCTGGTCCGCATGACGACGGCCACCATGCTCGCCGACCTCGGCCACGACGTGCTGGAGGCCGAGAGTGGCGCCGAGGCGTTGGCACGGCTGGCCCAGGGCATCGACCTGATGGTCTGCGACCTCGGCCTCCCGGACATGGACGGCCTGGCGCTGGTGGGCCAGGTGCGCGAGCGCCTGCCCGGCGTTCCCGTCGTGGTGGCCTCCGGGGCGGCGCGGGCCGAGGCGGAGGGCGTCGTGTGGCTCGGCAAGCCCTACGACGAGATGGCGCTGCGCTCGGCGCTGGACCAGGCGCGGTCAGCCTGCGCCGTTTAGCTCAGGCAGTTGCCGTTGCTCCGGAGGCACGACGGCTCTGCCACAGCGAAACGAAGTCGATGGGCTGCAGCAGCACGGGCGGGAAGCCGCCGTCGCGCGTCACGTCGGCCAGGATGTTGCGGGCGTAGGGAAACAAGAGGCGCGGGCATTCCACCAGCAGCACCGGCTCCACCGTGTTCTCCGGCACGCCGCTCAGGGTGAACACGCCGGCATAGGCCAGCTCGGCGATGAACACCGGGCGGCCCCCCGCTGCCTGGCTCTCGCCGGAGCCGTTCGCGGCCTGGCCGTTTGCGGCCGGGGCCTGCGGCTCGGTGGCTTCCGCCTTGATCTGCAGCACGACCTCGAACACGTCCTGACCTTCCTGGATGCGGCGGGCCTGGACATCGAGGTTGATGCTGACGTTGGGCTGGCTGCGCAGCGTCGTGTAGATTTCCGGGGCGCCGGGCACCTCGAAGGACAGGTCCTTGACGTATTGGATGTTCACCGTGAGCGGCGGGATCGGCTGGCCTTCGGCGGCGGGCGGGGCGGTCTCGGACATCGGATTCCTCGGGGAAAGAGAGTGCTGGCGCCGGGTAGCATGGCGGGGGCGGCGGCGCTACCCGGGCGCGAAGTTGGGGGGCAGGGGCTAATGCTTCCAGACGATCTCGGCCGGCGGCGCCTGCGTCGGGTCGCAGCGCAGCCAGTCGCCGTTCATGGTGCTGCGCCCGGTCAGCGACAGGATGAAGCCCCAATGGCTGACCACCAGGGTCTGCGACCAATCGGGCAGCGCCGCCATCTCGGCGCGGAACAGTTCGGCGCGGCCGATTACCTGCTCGGCCGGCTCCTCCGCCAGCGGCCACCAGATGTCGTCGATCCCGGAAAAGTCATGCTGCGGCCAGGCGGCGGCGAGCACGGAGCGCGGGCTGCCGATGTCGCAGGTGAAGGCGTAACGCTCCCGCACGACGGGGTTGATGACGACGGGCACGCCCAGCGCCTGGGCGATGGGCGCCGCGGTTTGCAACGCGCGGGTGTAAGGGGAGGCCAGGATGCGGGTGATGCCTTCCCGGCCCAGCGCCTCCGCCGCGGCCGCCGCCTGCTGGTGGCCGAGCGGCGTCAGCTTCGGGTCGCGGATGCCGGGGTCGCGCCGGGTTTCGGTGAAATGGAGGTTGAATTCGCTTTGGCCGTGGCGGAGCAGGATCATCGCCCTACCTATGGCGGGTGGCGGCGGCCCGCAACCGGCGGGCTTCATTGTCCCGCCCCGCCGCCGCCCCCATGTGAGACGGGTATCAAGGGATCAGGCCATGGGCGGCGGCGGCTTTCCAATCGACCTTTTGTTGTTCGGCATGATCGCGGCCTTCCTGGTGCTGCGCCTGCGCGGCATCCTGGGCCGCAAGACGGGGTTCGAGCGCCCGGCCCAGCCCGAGGCCGCGCCGTCCGCGGTGCCGGGCCTGGGCCGTGCCGGGCTCGGGCCGGTGATCGACGGGAAGGCCAGCCCGCCCGTGCGCCCGTTGCCGGACCCGGGCAGCCCGGCCGGGGCGGCGCTGGCGCAGATGCAGGCCGTTGACCGCAACTTCGACCCTCAGCACTTCCTGAACGGGGCGGAGGCCGCGTTCCGCTTGATCGTCGGCGCCTTTGCCGCCGGCGACCGGGTGGCGCTGCGCCCGTTGCTGT
>CAXTUO010000154.1:0-7479 GCA_964247175.1 uncultured Acetobacteraceae bacterium
CGCGCTGTCCTGACTGCGCCGGTCGCCGGGTCGTTCACAGGGCCGTCCGGCACGGCGGCCGGCGCATGACGCGCCGATCGCCATGCCGCGAGATAGCGGCGTGGCGTTATTGAGTGGTGCCGCTCCGCGCGGCGGTGCTGCCCGTCGGGTGGGCGCCCGGCGGCGTCGTGCTGAGGGCCGCGCGGCCCGAAGCGGCACCCGGCATTCCCGCGGCCGACGTCGCGTCGGCCTGCTGCCCGGCGTTGCCCTTGTAGTCGAGCCACACCTGGACGGGCTGCCCATCCTTCATCGCCGTGCCGCGCCACACACCGCCGCTATCCTTGGCCAGGCCGCTGACGCCTTGGAAGCCGCTGCGCTCCAGCCGGCGCCGGGCCTGGTTCTGGGTGTAGCTGCTGCTGCCGCGGGCGGGCTGCGGCGCGTTGGCGCTCGTGGTCGTGACGGCCTGGTTGCGGTCCCCGCTGGCGGCGGCGGTGCCGGAGTTGCGGCCCGTAAGCCCGGTGTTGGGGGTGACGCCGGTGTTGGGGTTGACGCCCGGCATCGGCGCGTTGGATGTGGCGCCCGGCGCCGTGTTGCCCGGCGTCGTCGCCGTGCCCTGCGCCATGGCCGTGCCGGCCAGCAGCGTTGCCGCCAGTGCGAGCGAGATGCGTGTCATGGTGGAAATCCTTTTTGGTGGTGTGTCTTGCAGCAGAACGCCGGGGGAAGCCGGGCGGCTCCCCCCTTGGCGTGGCGGCAGTGCGGGCTACTTGCGCCCGGGGTTGGTGCCGCTGATGTTGGTGCCCAGCGTCTTGTCCACGGATGCCGCCACGCCCGTTCCCGTCCCGGTGCTGCCCGTCGTCGCGCCGCCGGTGGTTCCGGTGGTGCCGCCTGTGACCGGGGCGCCGACACGGCCGGTGGTGGTGGCGTCCTCGACATCGACTTGGGTCTTGCGCACGGTGTCGCGGACGGTTTCGACCCGGTCCGCCGCTTCCTTGTGCACGCCGATCTCCTCGACGATGCGCGCTTCCTTGGCGACGACCGCCTCCTCGTTGGTGGCGCGCGCCTCGATGGTGCGTTCCTGAAACGCGGCCAAGTCGGCGGCGGTGGCGGCGCGGTCCACCGGGTGGCGCTCAACCGTGACCCGCTCTTGGTGCAGAGTCACCTGCTCCTCGACGGGCGTTTCAACGATGTAGGAGCGGACCCGCACGCGGCCGCCCTCGACGGCGCGCTTGCCGACCACCAGCCTTTCCTCGACGACCTGGATCGCCTCCTGACCGGCTGTGGGCACCACGCCGGCCGTCGTGCCGCGGATCGCGCCGTGGGCGGTGGCGTCGTAGCCCGTCCAGCCAGACTTGCGCCACTCGGCTTCCTGCGCATCCAGGTCCACCGCGCCGGCATGCTCCAGCACGTCCGACGCCCCGTTGATCTGGCTTTCCTCCAACTTGACGTTCAGCAGGACAGCGCCGCGGCGCATGCCTTCGGCATAAGCATAACGGTCCTCTTCCGGCAGCGTCAGGCTCTTGAGCGACGCAAAGAAGCCTTTCTCCTCATACGGACGTGCCGAGTCGTATCCTGCGTCGGTCACGCCGGCACCGGGGCTGGTCTGGATCGTCGAACGGTCCACGCCCAGCTCGCTGGCAAGCGCCTTCTCGGCGCGCTCAGCGTCGGCGCGGGTCTTGAACATGGCCGTCAAGGTACGTGTCGCCATAGGTCGTCTCCATCGAATGTCGTTATAGGGTCAAGCCACAGTCTGGCCCGGCTTCGGGCCGAGGCCGTCAGGTTCGGTATCGCTGGGGCTGATCGTCTCCGTGCTTGATGTTAGAAGCCATTACACACGAGACCCCCTTTGGGTGCCGTGCGGCAGCAATCACGATCCCGTGTGCTACGCCGTGGCCACCGCGTCGGCCTTCTTGGCGCCGCGGCGGCCCGGCGCTTGCTCAGGCCCGGTCGTGGTGTCGCGCGCGGTTTGCTGCTCCGTTTCTGCGTTCAGCTCGGCGCCGATCAGCACGATGGTGGCGGACAGCCAGATCCACGTCAGGAACCCCACCGCAGCGCCCAGCGAGCCATAGGTCTTGTCATAGTTGCCGAAATGGCTGACGTAGAAGGAAAAGGCGACCGAGCCGACCACCCAGGCCACCGCCGCGAAGCCGCCGCCCCAACTGACCCACTGCCAGCGCGCACGCTCCCGGCTTGGCCCGAACCGGTAGATGCATGCGAGCAGGGCCGAAAGGGCCACCAGCATTAGCGGCCAGCGCAGAATGCGCAGCAGCAGGTCGGCAACGCCGCCCAAACCGACGACGTTGAGCACGACCGGCACCGCGACGACGGCCGCCAGCGCCAGCAGCACGAACACGATGCCGCCCAAGGTGAAGGCGAGCGTCACCGCCGTGCGGAGCAGGAACCCGCGCTCCTCGGTTTCGCCATAGACCACGTTCAGCGCGTCGAACAGCGCCTTGGTGCCCTGGTTCGCGCTCCACAACGAGGTCGCCAGCCCGAGCAGGGCGGCGAAGCCCAGCGCCTTGCTGCCGTTCGCGGTGAGGCTATGCACTTGGTCACCGATGATCTGCATGCCGCCGCTGGGCACCACGCCGGACAGGGCGTCCAGGTTGTTCGAAATGGTGGCCGGGTCGGCGACAAGGCCATAAAGCGATACCATCGCGGCCAAGGCGGGGAAAAAGGACAGCAGGGCGTAGAAGGTGATGGCGGCCGCTTCCGTCAGCAGCCGGTCGCTGGAAACCTTGGCCGCGACCCGCTTCGCAATGGCCCACCAGCCGCGGGCCGGGATGTCCGACGGCTTCGTGGCGTCGTGTCCGGGCAGGGCTTGCCCGGCGCCGCCCGGCGACCGTCCCGCGCCGCCGGGCTTCCCGCCGGTCGGGCGCGCCTCTGCCCGGCCCAGCTCAGCTCGCCCCGAGAAGACGGCGGCCGAAAGGCTGGCAACGGCCAGGGCGGTGAACAGCATGGAGACAGGGTCGCGTTTCATGGCTCGGTGCCCTTTTGTTCACGTGCGCGGCGTCCGGCAGGCCCCATACGGCGCGGCGCCGGACGACATGACGGAACCTCGTCGCCTCACAACCGCCCGGGCCGCGGCGGGTTGCACCCTCATGCTCAATGCTGCGCGAGCCGTGTCTTCAGCGGCGCGGGCTGCCCTGCCGCGGCTTCCGTTCGGGCAGTTCGGGTTCCGGCGCCATCCTCAGCGCAACCTGCAGCAGGGCCGCGCGGCAGGAAACGTCGAGCCGCCGGTAGGCGCGCAGCAACGCTTCCTCGTCCCCGGCCAGCAAGCCCAGGCTGCCCTGCTCCTCCTCCAGGTACTCGGGCGGCACCGGCGTGTCCGGATCAAGGCCGACCAGATAGGACACCGAGGTCGCCAGCGCGTCCGCCAGCTTGGCCAGGCGCTGGCCGCGCGGCAGCGGCAGCTTGCCCTCCAGCAGCCGGGCGATGAAATCGGCGGGAAGCCCGGCGGCCCGCGCCGCATACTCCGGCGACAGGCCGAGGCGTTCGAGGCGCCCCTGGACCCGTTCCGCGAATTGCTCCGCCGCGTTGCCGCTCAACTCCATGTCCTGCCCCGCACGCTGCGCCGTCTCGGCCGGCGGCGTCCTTGCCATTCAGACTTGCAGGCGGCCGCCGCTTCCGTCACGTCAGATATCCGCGAAGGCGTGGAGGGGCGGATCGCGCCGGCGATGCCTCAGTCCAAGCCGCCGAACCGCTTGGTGATGCTGTGCCCGGACCAGGGCGGCACGGTCACGGGCGCGGCCCGCGCGACCGGGACGGCGGCGGCCTGGCGCTTGGGTGCGGCGGCCCGGCTTGGCGCGGCGGCCGCCGTCGCCGCGGTGCTGCCGGTCAAGACGTGCGGGTCGCTGCAAGCGTCGAGGCCGAGATGGTCCTCCGTCCGCCCGTCCTCGAAGCCGAGGCGCATATCCGCCGGGCAGCCCATGCTGTAGCCGATGCGCGCCTCGGCATTGGGCGGAAGCTGGGAGCGTAGGCGGTTGGCCCCGAGCGACCCGGCGCCGGCCGGTCCGATCTGGATACTGCGGATGGTCGCCCCGGCGTGGTTCACCACGGTGATCGCGTGCGCCTCCGCCCAAGCCGCGCCGGGCAGCAGGGCGATGCCAAACGGAACGGCAAGCAGGAGAGTGAGCGCGCGCACGGCTGCGGTTCCTTGTGATGATGCCGTTCTTTATACCATCACGGGCCGTTCGGCTGCGATCTGTTTTCGCGCTGCTGGACCTTCTGATCCTGCGGCACAGGCGTTCACAGGGCGAGTTCACGCCAGCCGTGCCGAGGCCAACTCATTGATTAGTTGGAATGACAAGCCACCTCGTCCGTCCTCCGTATCCACAGCGGCACCGAGGGCGTCATGGCTGAGGATGGGGTCCGCCTGGTTTTCGACAAAGCTATCCCATGCGAGGGTGTCAGATGTTGGGATGGGGTCGATTGGGAGAAGCGTCCGCCCAGGATGCTGCAAGACTGCTCCTCGGGCTCGCTCGGACCCGTCACCCTTCCAACGGGCCGGCAGATATCGCAGCCCTGGGCCTTGATGAACGAACGCGAGCTGGAAAACCGGCTTGCCGCGATGGGATACCGTCCCATCAACCCGGAATGCTTCGGTCCGGAAGCGCAGATCGAGTTGTTCGGGTCGGCCCAGCGGATCGTCGTCCTCGGGGGCGCCGGGCTGTTCAATGCCGTGTTCTGCAAGCCGGGCACCAAGATCGTCGATATCGAGTCGACCCGCGACCACCTTGAGAACCACTCGACCATCCTGTCCGGCATGGACGCCGACTATGGCATCGCCCTGGGCCAAGTCGATCAAAGCGACCCGGCGCCCCACAACAAGCGATGGACCGTGGACGTGGAGCGGGCGACTGCCGCAATCGCCGAGTTCATGGGCTGACGAGAATGCCTCGGTTCCGGCAGCCTATGGTTGCCGGTGTTTTGATCGGCTTTGCATAGGCGGCCAAGGGGCGGCTGGTGGTTGGAATCAGCAATGTGTATGATAGTCTGAGAGCACACACACGGAACGATGATGCGTACGAACATCGATATTGAAGACAGCTTGATTGCTGAGGCGATGGCAGTGACGGGGCTGCCAACAAAGAAAGCAACTGTTGAAGAAGCTTTGCGGCGGCTCGTTCGCCGTCACCAGCAGCAAGAGGCTATCAAGGACCTGACTGGCCTCGGGTGGGAAGGCGACCTCGATGTGATGCGCGAGGGCCGTGCCGCTGAACCGCAGCCGTGATTGTCGTCGATAGCTCGGTTTGGATCGACGTTTTGCGAAAAGCGGATAATGCGGCCGTGCGCAAGCTGGAGGCGCTCGGTGACGGCGACACTGAAATCTTGGTCGGCGACATCATTTTGCTTGAAGTGCTGCAAGGGGCCCGGGATGCACCTCACGCAGCTCGTATCGAGCGGAACTTGCGGCGTTTCCCGATAGCTCCAATGCTTGACGCTGATTTGGCGGTGCGCGGCGCGCAAAATTACCGGTCTCTGCGCAGCCGTGGGATTACGGTCCGCAAGACGGCAGATTTGATCATCGGCACGTTCTGCATGGCACGTGACCATCTGCTTTTGCACAACGACCGCGACTTCGAACCGATGGTGGCCTACCTCGGCCTTCAACTTGCTTGATCGGCCTGCGAGAGCCTGACAGGCCACGGCGCTGGATTGACACCCCGCCCGCGCCCTCTCTAGCGTCGTTCTGAATTCCACGCCAATCTAGGCAGCGCAAGCAGGCAGGACCGGCGGTCCGCCAAGCCTGTGCTCAAAGGGAGAGACACGATGTTTCGACGCGACAAGGTCACGATGCTTCGACGCGACATGTTTTCGTTGACAGCCGCCGCTGCGCTGACGGCGCTTGGCGGCGGCCGGGCGCTGGGGCAGGCGTCCGGGCTGCCCAAGCTGGCGCAGAAGGCCACCTACAAAGTCGGCTTCGCGCAGACCGAGAGCAACAACCCGTGGCGCATCGCCCAGACCGAGAGCATGCGCAGCGAGGCGGCGAAGCGCGGCCATCAGTTCGTCTATACCGACGCGGCCGCCTCCGCCGCGAAGCAGGTTTCCGACGTGAACAGCATGATCGCGCAGCGGGTGGACGTGATCTTCCTGGCGCCGCGGGAAGAGAAGCCGCTGGTGCCCGCCGTGATGGCGGCCAAGCGCGCCGGCATCCCGGTGATCCTGCTCGACCGGCGCGTCGATGAAACGCAGGCCAAGCCCGGCCGCGACTACGTGTGCTACATCGGCTCCGACTTCGTGGCGGAAGGCCACCGGGCGGGCGATTGGCTGGTGAAGGAGATGAAGGGGGAAGCGTCGATCATCGAGCTGCTGGGCACCACCGGGTCGTCCCCGGCCAACGACCGGCACGCGGGGTTCGCGGAGGCGATCAAGGCGTCGCCTGGCATGAGGATCGTCGCGGGCCAGAGCGGCGATTTCGTGCGCGACAAGGGGCGGCAGGTGGCCGAGACGCTGCTGCAAGCCAACGGCGCCGCCAACGCGATCTACGCGCACAATGACGAGATGGCCATCGGCGCGCTCGCGGCCATCGAGGCCGCGGGCAAGAAGGCCGGCAAGGACATCATCGTCGTTTCCGTCGATGGCACCCGCGACGCGCTGCAGGCCATCATCGCCGGCACGGTGGGCGCCACGGTGGAGTGCAACCCGAAGTTCGGCCCCAAGGCGTTTGAAACGATGGAGCGCTACGGCCGCGGTGAGCCCATCGAGCTTTGGGTCGTCAACCAGGACCGCTTCTTCGATAGCAGCAACGCACAGCAGCTCATCGGGGACTCCTACTGATCCGGGCGAAAACCGTGCCGCTCCTGGAGATGAGCGGGATCGACAAGGCGTATGGCGGCGTGCCTGCGCTGCGCGGCGCCTCCTTCGCCGTGGCGGCGGGGGAGGTGCACGCGCTGATCGGCCAGAACGGCGCGGGCAAGAGCACGCTGATCAAGGTGCTGACCGGCTACACGAGGCGCGACGCCGGGCGGGTGCTGTTCCGCGGCGAGGACTTCGCGCCGGCCAGCCCCCAGGCGGCGCAGGCGGCGGGCATCAGCACGATCTACCAGGAGATCAGCCTGGTCGGGCAGCGGTCCGTCGCCGAGAACATCTGCCTGGGCCGCGAAACCCGGCGCTTCGGCCTGCTGCACTGGCGCCGGATGAATGAGGAAGCGGCTTTTCTGCTCGGCCGCTTCGGGGTGGAGGTGGACGTGCGGCAGCCGCTGTCGCGCTATCCGACCGCCGTGCAGCAGATGGTCGCCATCGCCCGCGCCATCGCCTTCCGGGCGGCGCTGGTGGTGATGGACGAGCCGACGTCCTCGCTCAGCGACGCCGAGGTGCAGGTGTTGTTCGGCGTGATCCGCCAGCTTCGGGCGGAGGGCGTGTCCGTCGTGTTCGTCAGTCACAAGCTTGATGAGCTGTATGCCGTGTGCGACCGGGTGACGGTGCTGCGGGACGGGCGCACGGTGCAGGAAGCGGCGATGGCCGATCTGCCGAAGCTTGAGTTGGTGGCGACCATGCTTG
>CAXTUO010000155.1:0-7452 GCA_964247175.1 uncultured Acetobacteraceae bacterium
CATAGGGCGCCGCCAACATATCCCTTCCATTCCAGATACAACTGTCAACGAACACTCGCCCGAAGGCGGAAAGCTGAACCGAACGCGCCGTGTCCGGTGAAGGGCTATCTAGTCTCTGCACCCGGCCATGTCAACGACGTGGCAGAACTGGGTCGGATCGGCTTCACCGTTGAAAACGCTAGCTTTCAGAGCAGGCCGACCCGACTCCAAGTTCATCAAGACTTCTTCATGGCTGCTATGCGGCGGCCGACACCTGCTCATCCAAGACCAGCCCGTCCCGCGTCGCCGACACTTCAACCGTCGAGTTGTCGCGGATCGCCCCTTCCAGCAGCTTCTGCGCCAGCGGGTTCTGCAGGCTCCGCTGGATGACCCGCTTCAACGGCCGGGCACCGTAAACCGGATCATACCCTTCCTCCGCCAGCCAGTCGGTCGCCCGCTGGTCGAGGTGCAGCGTGATCTTGCGGTCGGCCAGCATGTCGCGCAGCCGGGCCAACTGGATGTCCACGATCACGGCCATGTCGCTCCGCTGCAAGCGGCGGAACAGCACGATCTCGTCCAGGCGGTTCAGGAACTCAGGCCGGAAGTGCTCGCGCACCACCCGCATGACCTGGGCCTGCGCCATCGCCGAGATCTCGCCCTCCGCCTGCGCCGCCAGCACGTCGCTGCCCAGGTTGCTGGTCAGCACGATGATGGTGTTGCGGAAATCCACCGTGCGCCCCTGCCCGTCCGTCAGCCGCCCGTCATCGAGCACCTGCAGCAAGACGTTGAAGATATCCTCGTGCGCCTTCTCCACCTCGTCGAACAGGATCACCTGGTAGGGACGCCGCCGCACCGCCTCCGTCAGCACGCCGCCCTCGTCGTAGCCGACGTAGCCCGGCGGCGCGCCGATCAGCCGGCTGACCGAGTGCTTCTCCATGAACTCGCTCATGTCGATCCGCAGCATCGCCCGGTCGTCGTCGAACAGGAACGCCGCCAGCGCCTTGGTCAGCTCGGTCTTGCCCACGCCGGTCGGGCCGAGGAACAAGAAGCTGCCAATCGGCCGGTTCGGGTCTTGCAGGCCGGCCCGCGCCCGGCGCACCGCGTTCGCCACGTGTTGCAGCGCGTCCTCCTGCCCCACCACCCGGCGGCGCAGCTCGTCCTCCATGCGCAGCAGCTTGGCGCGCTCGCCTTCCAGCATCCGGTCCACCGGAACGCCCGTCCAGCGGGACACCACGGCCGCGACCTGCTCGGCCGTCACGGCCTCGTTCACCAGGCCGCCAGCCGGGCTTGCGCTGTCGTGGGCGCCGGCAATCCGACGCTCCAGGTCAGGCACCGTGCCGTAGATCAACTCGCTGGCCCGGGCGAGATCGCCGCGGCGCCGGGCCGCCTCGATCTCGCCCCGCGCCTGATCCAACTGCTCCTTGAGCTTCTGCACATCCGCGACCCGGCTCTTCTCGCTGGCCCAAGCAGCCGTCATCGCATCGGACTTCTCGCCAAGGTCGGCGATCTCCTTCTCCAACCGCTCGAGCCGCTCGTGCGAATTGGCGTCGGTTTCTTTGCGCAGGGCTTCGCGCTCAATCCGCAACTGCATCAAGCGCCGGTCAAGCTCGTCCAACGCCTCGGGCTTGCTGTCCACGGCCATGCGCAGGCGGGACGCGGCCTCGTCCACCAGGTCGATCGCCTTGTCCGGCAGGAAGCGGTCGCTGATGTAGCGGTTGCTGAGCGTCGCCGCCGCCACCAGCGCGCTGTCGGTGATCCGCACGCCGTGGTGCAGCTCGTACTTGTCCTTGATGCCGCGCAGGATGCTGATGGTGTCCTCCACGCTCGGCTCGCCCACGAACACCGACTGGAAGCGCCGGGCGAGCGCCGCGTCCTTCTCGATGTACTTGCGGTACTCGTCGAGCGTCGTGGCGCCCACGCAGTGCAGCGCGCCGCGCGCCAACTCGGGCTTCAGCAGGTTGCTCGCGTCCATCGCGCCGTCCGCCTTGCCGGCGCCGACCAGGGTGTGCATCTCGTCGATGAACAGCACGATCTCGCCCTCGGCGGACTCGATCTCCTTGAGCACCGCCTTGAGCCGCTCCTCGAACTCGCCGCGGAACTTGGCGCCCGCCACCAGGGCGCCCAGGTCCAGCGCCATCACCCGCTTGTTGCGCAGGGACTCCGGCACGTCGCCGTTGACGATGCGCAGCGCCAGGCCCTCGACGATGGCGGTCTTGCCGACGCCGGGTTCGCCGATCAGCACGGGGTTGTTCTTGGTGCGCCGGGCCAGGATCTGGATCGTGCGGCGGATTTCCTCGTCGCGGCCGATCACCGGGTCGAGCTTGCCGTCGCGCGCCAAGGCCGTCACGTCGCGCGCATACTTCTTCAGCGCGTCGAATCCGGCCTCGGCGTTGGCGCTGTCCACCTTGCGCCCTTTGCGGATTTCGGCCACCGCCCGCTCCAGGGCCTGCGGCGTCGCCCCGCCGGCGCGCAGGGCCCGGGCCGCCGGCGTGTCGCCTGCGGCAAGCGCCAGCAGCAGCCGGTCCTGCGCGACATATTCGTCCCCCGCCTTGCCTGCGGCCTGCTGCGCGCCGTCCAGCACGCGGACCAGGTCGGGCGTGGCCTGCGGCTGGCCGGCGCCGGAGCCTTGCACCTTGGGGATGCGCGCCACCTCGGCATCCACCGCCCGCTTGACGGCGGCAGCATCGCCCCCGGCGGCCTGGATCAGCCCGGCGGCAGCGCCTTGCTCGTCATCCAGCAGCGCCTTCAATAGGTGCTCCGGGGTCAAGCGTTGGTTGAACTCGCGAATCGCGATGGTCTGCGCCGCTTGCAGAAAGCCGCGGGACCGTTCGGTCAGTTTCTCAATGTCCATTCCACGTTCCTATAAATCAGGCAACGCGCACCGGACGGTCCCTAAAAAGGCAGCCGCCGCAAGTGCTTGCACCCATTGAAATAGGAAGCGGAGCCTGGCGTCTCAAGCGGCGGCGACCCCGCAAATGTCACCTGCCGCGGCCTCCCGGCTGGGAATGCAGACCGCTGAAACCGTTCAGGCCGCGACGTTCGGCGGCGTGCGCCGCATCGCCGCGCCGAGCCGGCGCCGCACCCCGCCGATCCGCCCGACCCCTGCCAGCCGCCGGTCCAGAAAGGCGAGCGTGGGCGCATCATCGTCGCTGCCGTCGCCGAGCCAGTACAGCAGGGTCGAGCCATACACCCCCGCCAGGATGGCGCGCTTGGTGTACCAACTGAAATCGGCCGAGCCGTCCCCCGCCGCATGCCAGATGCTGTCCACCGTCCGCGCTGTGCAGCGCAGCGCGACGCCGGCATTGCCCGGCAAGGCCAGGACCGCCAGCGCGCGGCGCACCGCCTCCTTGTACGGCCGGTTCTGCTCCAAGCGCAGCGCGATGACCGCCCGGACCCGCTTGGTCAGGCTCAGGCCCGACAGGTCGGCCGCCGCGGCGCCCTGTTCCATCCAGCGGTCGCCCAAGTCGCAGTAGGCCTCAACCGTGTCGGTCACGCCGCCAGGAAACAGCAGGTCCGCATCCGGTCCGGCGGCGGCACGCAGCGCGCCAATGGTCCAGCCGTCAAACGGCACGTTCGGCAGCAGCGCCTCGATGGCGGCATCGCGCTCGGCGCTGCGTTCAGGCGGTCGGAACATGGCTTAGGTCCTCGGCTGAGGCACGCTGGCGCGGGCCAGCTCCTCGTTGAAGCCAAACAAGCGGAAATCGGTCATCCGCATCGGATACAGGATGCCGTCCAGGTGGTCGTTCTCATGCTGGACGACCCCGGCATGAAAGCCGCTGGCGTCGGCGCCGACCGGCCGCCCTTCCAGATCGACGCCGCGGTAGCGCACCCGGGTATGCCGCGGCACGGCGGCGCGCAGGCCCGGGATCGACAGGCAGCCTTCCCAGCGCAGCACCATCTCCTCGCCAAGCGCCTCGACGGCCGGGTTGATCACGACGGTGTTGCCCATCTCGCCATCGCCCTCCGCCTCAGCCGTGCGGCCAGGCGGCACGCGGAACACGAACAACCGCAAGGGGACGTGCACCTGGGGGGCGGCCAGGCCGGCGCCCTGGGCGTCCTCCATGGTCTCGATCATGTCGGCGACCAGGCGGCGGATTTCGGGCGCGCCGGGGTCGGCGACCGGGGCGGCCGGGGTCAGCAGGACCGGGTGGCCCATGCGGGCGATCTTCAAGATGGCCATGGCGTCCTCAGCAGTTCAGCAGCCTCGCTGCAAATAGGGTGGCGAAAGGCTTTGGCGAGCCGGCGAGTCGGTGCTATAGCCGCGACTTCCGCGGTCGGAGGCGACCGGACCCTTATCTATCATGTCCAGGCCCGGGCGTGTCCCGGGCAAGAGGAGAAAGCGGCCAAGTGCAGGTTCTCGTTCGTGACAACAATGTTGATCAGGCGCTCAAGGCGCTGAAGAAGAAAATGCAGCGCGAGGGCGTGTTCCGCGAGATGAAGCTGCGGCGCCACTACGAGAAGCCGTCGGAGCGCCGGGCGCGCGAGGCGGCGGAAGCGGTGCGCCGCGCCCGCAAAATGGAGCGCAAGCGGCTGGAGCGCGAGGGCTTCTAACCCCTCCCTTTCTCCCGACGCCCTTCCCCATTCCGCGGCCCGGGCCATAGCCCGTCGGCCGCGGTTTGCATTCCTGGCCCATGCGAAGCGCCCCGGTTCCGCAGACCTGCCGCCAGTCCGGTGCGCTTCCTGCTTGGCTTGCCCGCACGTCCGCGTTGTGATGCCGCATTTTCTGAAACCTCAGTACGTCGCCAAACAAATGCCGTTTTTTACGGATATCCAAGTTTTGGTGAATGTGAGGAGAAGCCTGACAATGCGTATCGCGCAAATCGCGCCCCTGCACGAGGCGGTCCCCCCCAAGCTGTACGGCGGGACAGAGCGTGTCGTCTCGTTCCTGACCGAGGAGTTGGTCGCGCAGGGCCATGACGTGACGCTGTTCGCCAGCGGCGACTCCGTGACCTCGGCGAAGCTGGAACCGGTTTGGCCGCGCGCCTTGCGCCTCGACCCGGCCATCCGCGATGCGATTGCGCCGCAGATGCTGCTGATGGAGGCCGTGCGCCGCCAGGCGGACGAGTTCGACGTGCTGCATTTCCACCTGGACTACTGGTCGTTCAGCCTGTTCAGCCGCCAGCGCACGCCGTACGTCACCACCATGCACGGACGGCTTGACCTTCCGGAATGGGTCCCGCTGTTCAACATGTTCCAGAATTCGCCCGTCGTTTCCATCAGCGACGCCCAGCGCCGGCCGCTGCCGCAGGCGCGTTATGCCGGCACCGTGCTGCACGGCTTGCCGGAGAACCTGCTCACTCCCCAGCCGGGTCCAAAGGACTACCTGGCGTTCCTGGGCCGCATCGCCCCGGAGAAAGGGCCGGACAAGGCCATCCGCATCGCCCGGGCCTGCGGCATCCCGCTCAAGATTGCCGCCAAGGTGGACCGGGTCGATCAGGTTTATTTCGACGAGGTGATCCGCCCGATGCTGGCGGGTGGCGGCGTGGAAATGATCGGCGAGATCAACGATGCCCAGAAGCCCGAATTCCTCAGCGGGGCCAAGGGGCTGCTGATGCCAATCGACTGGCCGGAGCCGTTCGGGCTGGTGATGATCGAAGCCATGGCGTGCGGCACGCCGGTCATCGCCTTCAACCGCGGCTCCGTGCCCGAGATCGTGGAGGACGGCGTAAGCGGCTTCATCGTGGATGACGAGCGGGGCGCGATGGCCGCGGTGAACCGCCTGTCCACGCTGTCGCGCGCCACGGTCCGCGGGCGCTTTGAAGCCCGCTTCACCGCGCGACGCATGGCGGAGGACTACCTGGCCATCTACCGATCGCTGGCCGGCGAGGACCGTTCGGTGCTCCGCGCCATCCGTTAAGCGCGAGCCGGCAAGCGGCTTGGGGCTGCCCGTGCCGGCAGCCCTCTCGCCTTAATAGAACGTGTCACCTCTTCCGTCTTGGAAAAGCTCGTTGGCTGCCCGCGTGGTCGAAACGTTCGCCATACGCATGTAGGGCAGATTGGCCAGGCGCTGCAGCACCTGCTCGCCCGGCTCCTGGAACACCGGGCCGCCCAGTTGCGCGACGGCAAAAGCCTGGTTTCCGCCAGCAAGCGCGTTGGCTGCGGTCGTCAGGTGGTCCACCACGGCCTGCGACGGCGTGCCCGGCGCCACGCCAAGCGCCGCCCGGACTTCCTGCCGGCCTTGCAGCAATTGCTCCTTGGTGATGGCGTCGATGTTGGCCCAGCGGGGGCTGGTGTAGAGTTCGCCGGCGATGTAGTCCATCGACGCGGCCGCCCGCGCCCCCTCGACCGGACGCCCACGGGTGCGGCCGCTGTCGGCAAAGGCCCAGTATGCCAAGTTCACGGCAGTCACATCCGGATCAAACCCGCTGCCGAGCGCACCCGGCGCCAACCGCGCCGTGTCCGGCACCACCGGATGCAGCCCCGCGCAGGCCGCCGGCAGCAGGCACGTCGCGGCAAACAATAGCTTTCGAAACATGGTTGTCCCCGTTCGTCGGCCACCCTCCATGGCGGCGCGCGACGTGCGCCAGATATGGTGGCTCACGACGCCGGGCGAAGCCCTAGGCGGTAACGCGCAGCCAGTTCCACATAGTGCGCGGCGTTGTGGTCCAGGCCGGCCCGTTCCTCGTCCGGCATGTCGCGCAGCTTGCGCGCGGGGACGCCGGCCCAAAGCTCCTGCCGCCCGATCCGCTTGCCCGGCGTGAGCAGGGCGCCGGCGGCCAACATGCCGTCCTCCTCGATCACTGCGCCGTCCAGCACGGTGGCGCCCATGCCGACAAAGGCGCGGTGATGCAGCCGGCAGGCATGGATGATCGCCGCATGGCCGATCGTCACGTCATCGCCGATCACGCAAACCCACTCCGGGCCGGCGTTCACGTGCACCACCGTGCCGTCCTGGATGTTGCTGCGGGCGCCCACCGTGATACGGTTGGTGTCGCCGCGCAGCACGCAGCCGAACCAGACGCTGCTGCGCGCGCCCAGCCGCACGTCGCCGATCACGGACGCGGTCGGCGCCACCCAGGCGTCCTCCGCAATGCTGGGAAAAACGCCCTCCCACGCGAACAGCGGCCCCATGTGGTCAGCCGGCATCGGCCATCTCCCGCGCCGCCGGCTGATCGAGGCCCAGCATAAGACACAGGTTCTGCACCGCGGCGCCGGACGCGCCTTTGCCCAGGTTGTCCAGCCGGGCAACCAGAACCGCCTGGCCCTCCCGGTCATTGCCGAGCACCCGCAGCTCCATGGCATCCGTGTTGTTCAGCGCAGTCGCCTCCAGGGTGCCTTCCCGCTCGGGCGGCAGGACGCGCACGAGGCGGCTGTCGCCATAGTGGGCAGCAAGGGCGTCGTGCAGGTCGCCCAGGCGCGGACGGCCCGGCAGCATGTCCAAGTGCAGCGGCACCGACACCAGCATGCCCTGACGCGCATGCACGACGGAAGGCACGAAGATCGGGCGCCGGGTCAGCCGGGCATGGAGCTGCA
>CAXTUO010000156.1:0-7415 GCA_964247175.1 uncultured Acetobacteraceae bacterium
GATGACCACCCCGCCCGCCCGCACCCGGCAGCGCACGGTCCGGGGCGACAGCCGCACGCCCACGAGCTTTTCCGCCGCATGCACCATGGCGAGCACCGGCGCCTCGATGCGGATGCCGGTTTCGATCCGGCTCGACAAGCAGGGGGCGGAGGGCAATTCGGCCAGCGCGCCCAGCCCGAGCTCGGCGGCGAGCGCGCGCACCGTGCGCTTGTCGATCCCCGCTTCCACGAACGGGTGGCGCACCGCGTGCGCCCGCGCCGCTTCCAGGCCGGGGCGGTACTCGCCGAGGTCGTCCATGTTGGTGCCGGACACGATCTGCCGCGCCGTGCGCGACGCCACCGCGCCATACAGGCTGGTCTTGCAGAAGAAGCAGCGGTTGACGGGGTTGGCGCGGTAGGCGGGGTCGGCGAACTCGCCCGCGTCGAACACGTCGAGCAGCCAGCCCTCCGCCGCTGCCAGGGCGCGGGTCCGTTCCGTCGCCTCGGGCGGCACGGCGGGCGAGGTGGCGTGGTGCATCGTGACGCCACCCGGGCGGGCACGGTGCGCGGCGGTGGCGAGCGTCAGGCTGTCGATCCCGCCGCTCACCGCGACGGCGACCTCGCCCAGGTCCCTCAGCGCCGCGTGCAGCCGGTCGAGCGGCGTCATGCGAGGCCCGGGTCCTGGTCGCGGCTCACGGCCATTCGCTCGGCCTCCCGGCGCAGGCGCATCCGGGCGGCATGGGAAGCGACGGGGCGCAAATGGTCGGCCTCCGCCTTGCCCGTCACCACCGTGGCGCCGTCCTCGCCCGGACGGTCCACCAGCTTCACCGTCGTTTCCTGGCCACCGACCTCGACCAAGGCGAAGCGCCGGGGAAGGGCGCGGCCCTCGACGGTGTGGGTGCGCAGTCCGATGGTGGTGGTTTCCTGAAAACACGCTTCCACGGCGGCATCGAGCGCATCCGGCGCGGCCAGCACCTGCACATGCGTCGCCAAGCGCCCCTTCTTGCCGAACGCCGCCATCTGCAGCACGTCATGCACCCCCGGCAGGGCGCGCAGCCGTTCCAGCCCGGTCGCCAGGTCCTCGCCCGACTGGTCGTCCACCTCGAAGCTGATCACCGCAAGCTCCCGATGGCCCGGCGCAGACGCCGCGCCCTCGTCCTCGAACACCAGGGCGCGCAGGCAGTTGCTGAGGCCCGGCAGGCGGCGTGTGCCGAAGCCGTAGCCGGACCGGCGCAGCGTGCCGCGGACCGGAGCCGCGGCCCCGCATTGGAGGTAGCGCAGGATGGCGGCGCCCGTGGGCGTGACCCGCTCCCCAGCGATCCCGTCGTCGTGCACCGCAAACCCTTCCAGCAGCAAGGCGGTGGCTGGCGCGGGCACCGGCATCGTCCCGTGCGCGGTCTGGACGGTGCCCCCGCCGAGCGGCAAGGGCGCCACGCTCCAGCGCGCTGGGGCCAGCACTGCGATCACGGCGGCGGCGGCCACGATGTCGGCAATGGAGTCGGCGGCGCCCACCTCGTGGAACGTCACCGCGTCGGCCGGCACCCCGTGAACTCGGCCCTCCGCTTCCGCCAGCACGGCGAAGATGCCGATGGCATGGGCGCAGACCGCCGGGGCGAGCGGGGAGTTTTCCAGACGGGCGCGGATGCTGCGCCAATGGGCGTGGCTGTGGCTATGCCCATGGGCGTGCGGCGCGTCCTCCACCACGAAGCGGCTGCCGGTCAGCGTGCCGTCCTCGTGCGGAAGGAGGCGGCAGCCGACATGCGCCAGGGCTTCCGCCGCCTCGACCGCCGCCGCGCGGTGCTCCGGGAAGGCGTCGAGCAGGCAGGCAACGAACATGTCGCCCGCCGCGCCGCCGAGCGGATGAAGGTGGATATGCCGCATGTGCCCCCGCAATCAGCCTCCGCAACGCCTTAGATGATCTGCGGTTTGATATCGAGGGCGCTTGGCGGTCGGCAACCCTGCCCGGCCCATTCCGGCGAACACGGCAGCGGCATACCGTGCCTGCGGAGGTAGCCAGCAGATGGCTCCAGTGTTCAGGCGTGAGTCACGCGACGCCCAGGGGCGCCAGCAGGGATCGCAGGTCCGGCACCTCAAGGTCGGGCGCCTCGGTGAGCAGCCGGGCCGAGCGTCCGTTGCGCCGGACCCAGACCGTGGAACAGCCGAGACGCCTTGCGGGCACGACCTCCCCCACACCCTCCGCCACGTGCGCGACCGCGCCCGGGGCTGCGCCGAGGCGCCGCAGGGCCTCCTCGAACAGGGCGGGGTCGGGCTTGTAGCGCCGAGCCTGCCCGGCCGTGACGACCGCGGCGAACGGTACCTCAAGCTGCCGGGCGGAGGCGGCGAACAAGTCGTCGTCGATGTTCGAGATGATGGCGAGCCGGCAGCGGGTCCCAAGCGCGCGCAACGCCGCCACGGTGTCCGGGAACGGCTTCCAGGACGGGATCGACGTCGCCAGCACGTCCCGGTCCGCGGGCGTCACCGGGACGCCGAAATGCTGTCCAAGCCCCTCGACCACCCCGGCCAGCACCGCCCGGTACGGCTGGAAGGGCGGCTTGCAAAGCGCGGCGTCGAGTTCCTGGAAAACCGCGATGATCTCGTCGTCCGACGGCGCCGCGCCATGCCGGGCGAGCAGCGGGCGCAGCGCCTGGATCGCGCCCGCTTCCCAATCGATCAAGGTGCCGTAGCAGTCGAAGGTGAGCGTGGTGATGCGGGCCGGGTCGAAGCGGGACACGTCGGGCAACCTCATGGAGTCCAAGGGGCCAGCATGGCGCCGGACGGCCGGGGCCGTCCAGCCATCCCGCCTTTCAGGTTTCGACGGCTCCCGGATCGCCGCGACGGCACGCAGCTTTGGCCGGAAACCGCCTTGTTGCCCGCCGAAGCGAAAGCGTGCGTCCTACCGGTGTCCGCCGAAGTGGCCGCCGAAGCCGCCATGCCCGAAGCCGCCGCCGTAGCCGCGATACCCGCCATATCCGGCATAGCCCCGGTACCCGTAGCCGCCGAACCCCCGATAACCGTAGCCGTAGCCGAAGCGGCCAAAGCCGAAGCCGTAACCGAAGCGCAATGCGAACACGTCGTCGTAGAAGAACGGGTATCCGAAGCCGATCCCGGCATAAACCGGGTAGGCCGGGTAATAAGCGTAGAGCGGAACGGGCGGCGCAAGCGGCTGCACCAGGTTCTGCCGCGACGTCATGCAGCGCAGGTAGGCGACGCCCGGAGGCAAGGCCTCGGCCGGGGGCGGCGGGACGGCGGGCTGGCCGGCGGCCTGGGCCGCCCGGACCTGTTCCGCGGTCGGCTGGGCCGGCGCATCCGAGGGCAGCACGGCCACTGCGGCCCGGCAAGCGGCGTCGTCCCCCTGGAACTCGGCCTGCGTCTTGGCCGGCCCCGGCACGGCGACCAAGGGAGGCTGCTGCGGCGGCGGCGGGGGCGGCGCCACGCACCCGGCCAGCACGCCGGTCAGCAGCAAAGCGCCCAACGCAACGGTTCTGCTCATGGCGATGTCTCCTTTATGAAACATAGATTCGCACGGGAGCCGCGGATGCAAGGCCGCGCCGCCTGCAACCGGAAGCCGGGCGCCGCGTCCCCTTCAAGACCTACTTCGCCACAGGACTTCAGCCCATGCCGGCCACCGCGCAGATCATCTACCAACCCTACGTCGCCGGGCCGCGCGGCACCCTGAAGCCCGGGACGCCCATGGCCTGCCGCACGCCCGAGGAAGGGATACGCCGGGCGGAGCGGGCGCTGGCCGGCGGCTCCATCGTCGGCGCGCGGGTGGTGCGGGTGTTCCACGACGACGCGGCCGACGAGTTCGGCGCCCCGGAGTACCTCGGCGAGTTCGGCCAGGTGCCGGAGGAGGCGTCGTAAGCGCCGCAGCCTATCCGCGCCAAACCTCTGCGTAATCCTGGATGAACGACCGCAGGGGCGTGGGCGGCCGGCCAAGAAGCCGCGCCAGGTCCGGCGTGACCTCCGCCGCCAGCCCGAGCCGGGCGGCGGTGTAAACCCCCGTCATCACCAGGCCGAGCGCCACGGGCCGCCCGGCCGCGCGGTTATGGCGCAGGAAGGCGGGGATGCCCGGGTTCCGGTAGGCGACAGGGCGGCCGAGCACGTCCGACAGCAGGGCCGCGACCTCCCCCAAGCCGAAAGCCTCGCCCCCGGTCAGCGTGTAGGCGCGGCGCTCGTGCCCCGGCTCGGTCAGCACCCGCACCGCCGCGTCCGCCACGTCGCGGACATCGACGAAGCTGGTGCGGCCCCGTCCGGCCGGCGCCCAGATCTCGCCCCGGCCGCGGATGTCGTCGCGGTGCACGGTCGCGAAGTTCTGCATGAAGTCATTGGGCCGCAGGTGCGTCCAGGGGAGGCCCGACGCTTCCAGCAGGGTTTCGATGCCGTGATGCGGCAGCAGCGGGTTGCGCGCGGCGCCCCGCACCGACAGGAACACCGCCTGCCCCACTCCGGCCCGCCGCATGGCCGCGACAAACGGGCCGAAGTCGCGCCGCGGCCGGGCGAGACGCGGCGGGCGCAGCAGGAACACCCGGCCAACCCCGCGCAGCGCCGGCTCGAAGGTCGAGGGGTCGCGGAAATCGAAGCGGACCCGCTCGGCGTTTCCCGCGCCATGGGCCGGGTCGCGCATGGCCAGGCGCACCGGGGCGCGACCGGCCAGCCGGCTGGCCACCTCCTGCCCGACCAGGCCGCTGCTCCCTGTCACCAAGATCATGCCGTCTCCACGCTCCCGCCCGGACGGCACATGGGACCGGCCGGCCACACCGGCACGCTCGCGCCGTGGCCGCCGCGCGATCAATCCTTCGCAAGCGCCGGCCTTCGCAAGCGCCGGTCGGGAAGCGGCGGGAGTCTTGTTGTGGTCCGACAAAGCCGTGTCTAGGGTGGTTCGCGGCCGTGGCGGGACAACCGCCGCGGCATGGGGAGGAAAAGAACAATGCGGCATTCCCGACGGAACGGGGCGGCGCGGCATCGGTGGGCGTGGCCGCTCGCGGTCGGCTGCGGGATGGCCTTGGCGGCGCCTGCCGCACAGGCGGCAACCGCGTGCAGCGTCGGCGGGATCGAGGCCCTGAGGGTTGACGGCGTGACAGTCGTGTCCGCCACCGCGGTGCCCGCGTCCGGCACGACGCCCGCCTATTGCGACGTGGTGGGCCAGCTCAACACCCGCGGCGGCGGCGCGCCGCCGGGTTCGGCCGGGTTCGAGATGCAGTTCCCGGACCATTGGAACAACAAGTTCCTGTTCTTCGGGGTCGGCGGCCTCGCCGGCGCGGCCTACCCCGCGTTCGCCGCCAATCCGGTGGACCGGCAGGGCGCGCTCGCCAAGGGCTACGCCACCGCGATCACCGACACCGGGCACCTGGCGGGCGAAACCGATGCGAGCTGGGCGCTGCTCGCCCCGGGCAAGCCGGACAAGGCCAAGCTCGCCGACTACTACTTCCGCGCCACCCACCAGGTGACGGCCGCCGGCAAGCAACTCACCCAAGGCTTCTACGGGCAGAATGTCGAAGCGGCGTATTTCGACGGCTGCTCCAACGGCGGGCGGCAGGCGCTGGTGGAAGCGACGCGGTTCCCGGCCGACCACAACGGCATCATCGCCGGTGTCCCGTTCTTCGACCTCCGCTCGGTCGTGAACGCGGCGCGGCTCGCCAAGCAGCAGCTTTCGCCCGCGACCTACCTCCCGGCGACGCTGCTGCCCACGGTGGACGCCGCGGTCAACTCGAGCTGCGCCAAAACGGACGGCGTGGACGACGGGCTGATCCAGAACCCGGCCGCCTGCTCCTTCGACCCTTACAGCCTCGTCTGCAAGCCCGGCCAGCAGGCGGGCTGCCTCAGCACCGGCCAGGCCGACACGCTCAACGCCTACTTCACCGCGACCCGCAACACCATCGGCAGCCTGGTGTATCCCGGCTTCGCCGTCAGCAACCTGGCGACCAGCTCCACCGGGCCGCTGTCCGGCGGCGGTGCCGACGTGTGGACCACGGGCCTCGTGCCGCCCACGGACTTCAGAGCGGCGGAGCCGTGGGGCAACGCCGGGTTCAGCCCTTCCCCGGTCGGCTACCAGTTCGGCGACCACATCATCCAGGACATCGTCACCCAGGACCCGACCTTTAATATCCGCGACTACCCGGTCTCCGCCGACGGCTACATCGACGACGGCACGCTGGCGACGTTCGACGCGCGGACCGGCGCCGGGGACGCTTCGGACCCGGACGGCTACGGCCGCTTCATCCGGCGCGGCGGCAGGCTGATCATCTACCACGGCTTCAGCGACCCGGCGCTCACGCCGTTCCGCACCACCGCCTTGTATGACCAGCTCGCCGCCGCCCATGGCGGCTACGGCGCGCTGCAAGCCTCCGTGCGGCTGTTCATGGTGCCGGGCATGCAGCACTGCATCGGCGGCCCGGGGCCGAACGTGTTCGACACGCTGACGCCGCTCGACGCCTGGGTGCAGGGGGGCACGGCGCCCGACAGCATCCCCGCCGCGCACTACGCCAACAACGACCCGGCCCAGCCGGTGGACCGCACCATGCCGCTCTGTCCCTACCCGACGCAAGCGACCTACGACGGCACGGGCGATGTCAACGCCGCCGGAAGCTGGAGCTGCGCGCCGAACCAGCAGTTGCTGCAGGTGGGGCCGAACGGGGCGCAGGCCGGGCTGGTGGAGCGATAGCCGGCTCAACCACTCGTCCCACCCCCGCCGACCAGCCGGTTCCGCCCGGCAAGCGCGCCCGCCGCCGCCGCCGCCACCCCGGCCACGGTGAACAGCCACCCGGCGCCGCCCCAGCCGCCGCCGCGGTCATGCAGCACGCCCACCAGCAGCGGCCCGGCGGCGGCCATGGTGTAGCCCACGCCTTGCGCCATGCCGGATAGCCGCGCCGCCGCCTCGCTATCGCCTGCCCGCAGCATGATCAGCAGGATGGCCAGGGAGAACGCCGCGCCCTGCGCCAGGCCCAGCACCGCCGCCAGCACCCATTGCCACGCCAGCGGCGCGGTCAGCAGCGCCACGAAGCTCGCTGCGGTCAGCAGCATGGCCGCCGCCGCCGGGCCGCTCTGTCGCCGCAGGCGGCCGGCGAGGATCGGCGCGGGCAAGGACGCGATGATCTGGAACACCACCGACACAGAGACCACAAGGCCCGCCGTCACCGCCGTATCCCCGCGGCTGCGCAGCATCGGCGCCATCCAGCCGAACACCACATAGGCCAGCATGGATTGCAGCCCCATGAACAGCGTCACCTGCCACGCCAGCGGATCGCGCCACAGCCCGGGGCCGCGGCGCGGGGCGGGCGCGGCGGCGCCTTGTGGTTCGCGTCCGAGCCGCCCTGCCCAAACCACGCCCGCGGCCCCCATCGCCGCCGCGGCCGGCACCGTCCAGACCGCCAGCGCACCCGCCCACCATCCGCCCAGCGCCTCACGCAGCGGCGCCGTCACCGCGGCGGCGAACGCGGC
>CAXTUO010000157.1:0-7377 GCA_964247175.1 uncultured Acetobacteraceae bacterium
CCGAGGTTGCCGTGATCGGCGGCGGCCCGGCCGGGCTGATCGCGGCGGAGCGCCTGGCGCAGGCGGGGCTGGCTGTGTCGGTGTTTGACCGCATGCCGTCCCTGGGCCGCAAGTTCCAGTTGGCCGGACGCGGCGGCCTGAACCTGACCCATTCCGAGCCGCTGAGCCGCTTTCTGGACCGTTACGGCCCGGCGCGGCCCGCGCTCGCCCCAGCCATCGAGGTCTGGCCGCCGGACGCGCTGCGCCAGTGGTGCGCCGAACTGGGACAAGACACGTTCGTGGGCAGCAGCGGCCGGGTGTTTCCCCGCACGTTCAAGGCGACGCCGCTGCTGCGCGCCTGGCTGGTGCGGCTGGCCGGGCTGGGCGTGCGAGTCCACGCCGGGCACCGCTGGGTGGGTTGGAACGACGCGGGCGCCCTGCGGTTTGCGGCGGCTGCGGGCGAAGTCCGGGTGCGCCCGGCCGCAACGGTGCTGGCGCTGGGCGGCGCGAGCTGGCCGCGGCTGGGATCGGACGGCGGCTGGGCGCCGCTGCTGCGCGAACGGGGCATCGTGGTGAACCCGTTCCGCCCGGCCAGTTGCGGCTTCCTGCACCCGTGGTCCCCGGTGTTCCGGGAACGGTTAGCCGGCGAGCCGCTGAAGCGCATTGCTGCCACCTTCAACGGCGAGACGGTGCGCGGAGAAGCGGTGCTGACCGTGGACGGCATCGAGGGCGGCGTCATCTACGCCCTGTCCCGCCCGCTGCGCGACGCCATCGAGGCCGAGGGCAGCGCCGTCCTGATCCTGGACTTGCGCCCTGACCTGGATACGGCGGCGCTGGCCCGGCGCTTGGGCGGCCACGGCCAGTCGCTGGCCAACGCGCTGCGCCGGGGCGGGCTGGCGCCTGCCGCTGCCGGGCTGGTGCGGGAAGTTGGGGGAAGCGGGCCGCTTGCGGAGCGGATCAAGGCGTTGCCGCTCCGGCTGGCGGGCATCCGGCCGATTGAGCGCGCCATCTCGTCCGTCGGCGGGATCGCGCTGACGGAGCTGGATGCCGGGTTCATGCTGCGGCGCTTGCCCGGCGTGTTCGCGGTGGGCGAGATGCTGGATTGGGACGCGCCGACCGGCGGCTACCTGCTGCAGGGAGCGTTTAGCACGGGCGTTGCTGCCGCGCGGGCAGTAGCCGCGCGGGTGCTCCAGCCGGGCACGATCCGGGACGCGGTGCCCGCCGGGCCATAGCCGCTCTCAACTAGGTGGCGAAAGCGGTGGCCATGGGAAGGGTCAGGGCTTCGGCGTGCCCGGTGTCTCGCTGGCCTGCTTGGCTGCGGCGCGGAACCGGGCGTAGGCACGCACGCGCTTGTGGTCCTTGTGCCAGGCCGAGGTACCTTCGTAGCGCGCGAACGGGGGAACCTTCTGCCGGCTGAACAACATGCCCCCGTTGTCAGCGGCATCGGAATACTCACACATTGTCGGTTGGTAGTGCTTGAAAAGGATCAAGCGCAGGTACACCCAGTGGACCGAAGTGCCGCAGATTGCGGGTCAGGACGGTGTAACCACGCATCATCGCCGTGGCGGCGATGGCGAGGTCTGCCAATCCGGGGGCTTGGCCCTGGCCGCGCGCACGGTCCGCCAGGCTGCCGATGCAGCGCGCTGTTTGAATGTCGATGGGAAGCACCCGTGAGCCGTAAAGGTGCAGAAGAGTTTCCAACCAGTCCAACAATCGTTCAGCTTTCCGGTGCGCTCCAAGCCGCCGGCTCTTGGCAATGCCATCCTCCACCTCGGCCACGGTTACGACCGAAAGGAAGAGGCTGGCGCTTTTGCTGTCCATCCAGGCCGTAAGGGCGGACGCGGCGACTGCCTTGACCGGCGCTCCGGCCGAGAGGACGTTCGTGTCCACGAGGTACAAAAGTCAGAACTCGACGGTCCGCAGCCCTCCTTCGCGCCCAGGCAGGTCATCCGGCTCCAGCGGGGCCGCCATCAGCAGCCTACCGAAGGAGGGCACCTGGGATAGGCGCTGCCATTCCTCAAAGCTCAGCACGACGGCCTCCGGGCGGCCATGCCGGGTGATGATGGAGGGCTGCCCCTGCCGGGCCTGATCAACCACGGCCGAAAGGGTCGCTTTGGCATCCCGAAGCTGGATTTCCTGCATCGCCCCCTCCTTGTGACTACTATGGTCACAATAAGGATATCCCATTGTGCCCGCAAGTTCGGGGGCGTTGCCTGTTCCCTCAAGCCGCCTCTGCCCGGATTGCCCCTCCCAGCGTTTCCACGATTCGGTCCACATGCCGCGTCTCCACAATCAGCGGCGGGCTGAGCGCCACGATGTCGCCCGTCGTGCGGATCAGCAGCCCGGCGTCAAAGCACCGCTGAAACACCCGCACCGCCCGATCCGTCGGCATCCCCGTGCGCCCCTGCAGCTCGATCCCGGCAATCAGCCCGGCGTTGCGGATATCGATCACGTTCGGCAACCCGCGCAGGCTATGCACCGCCTGCTCCCAATACGGCTCGATGGCCCGCGCCCGGCCGGGCAGGTCCTCCGCGCGGTGCAGGTCCATGGACGCGATGGCCGCGGCGGAGGCGAGGGGGTGGCCGGAATAGGTGTAGCCGTGGAACAGCTCGATCCCCGCGGGCGACCCGTCCACGATTGCCGAGTAGATCGCCTCGCTCGCCGCCACTGCGCCCATCGGCACGGCGGCGTTGGTCAGGCCCTTGGCCATCGTCATCAGGTCCGGTACCACGCCCAGCCGTTCGGCACCGAAGTTGGTGCCCATGCGGCCGAACCCGGTGATCACCTCGTCGAAGATCAGCAAGATGCCGTGCTTCGTGCAGATGTCCCGGAGGCGCGTGAGGTATCCCGCCGGCGGCACCAGCACGCCGGTCGATCCCGCCACTGGCTCCACCATCACCGCCGCAACGGTGTCCGCACCGTGCAGAGCGACCAGGCTTTCCAGCGCGTCGGCCAGGTGCGCGCCCCAGGCGGGTTCGCCCTTGGTGAAGGCATTGTGTTCCGGGGCAAACGTGTGCGGCAGGTGGTCCACATAGGGCAGGGCGGCGCCGAACTGCTTGCGGTTCGGGCCGATGCCGCCGACCGACATGCCGCCGAAGCCCACGCCGTGGTAGCCGCGCTCCCGTCCGATCAGCCGCACCCGCTGCCCCTCGCCGCGCGCCCGGTGGTAGGCCAGCGCGATCTTCAGCGCCGTGTCCGCGCTTTCCGACCCGGAGTTGGTGAAGAACACGCGGTCCAGCCCGTCCGGCAGGATTTCGGCCAAGCGCGCCGCGGCCTGGAAGGCGACGGGGTGGCCCATCTGGAAAGTGGGCGCGAAGTCCAGCACCGCCGCCTGCTTCTGGATCGCTTCCACGATCTCCCGCCGCCCATGGCCCGCGTTCACGCACCACAGCCCGGCGGTGCCGTCCAGCACCTCGCGGTTGTCATCGGTGTAGTAGAACATCCCCTCGGCCCGGGCGAGCAGGCGCGGCGACGCCTTGAACGACCGGTTAGCCGAGAACGGCATCCAGAAGGCATCGAGGTTGTTCGGACGGCTGATCTCGTTCAAAGCGTCACCTTTCGGGAGCGGGCCTGCATACCAGGCCCCACGTTCGCGCTTTGGCGGGCAAGGGGCAAGCGTGGCATCGTGCCGGGGCCTTTCCAAAGCCGTTCCAAGGAGCGCCCCATGTCCGATGGCCGCCTGTATCTCGGCACCCGCCGTTACTCGTCCTGGTCCATGCGCGGCTGGCTGGCGGTGCGCCTGGCCGGGCTGGACGTGGAGGAGGTGGTGATCCCGCTTCGCGACAGCCGGCAGGCTCCCACGGCGGCGGTCGCCGCGGTGTCGCCCAGCAAGCTCGTGCCCTACCTGGAGCATGGCGGGCAGCGCGTCTGGGACTCGCTCGCAATCTGCGAGTACTGCGCCGAGATCGAGCCGGCCCTGTGGCCCGCGGACCGTGCCGCCCGCACCCGCGCCCGGGTGGTGAGCGCCGAGATGCACGCCGGCTTCCGCGCGCTGCGGGTCGCGATGCCGATGGTGCTGAACAAGACGGCCGCAGGCGCCGGGCAAACGCCCGAGTCGCTGGCGGACGTGGCGCGGATCGAGGCGCTGTGGCAGGAAACCCGGGCCGAGTTCGGCGCGGGCGGCCCGTTCCTGTTCGGGAGGGCGTTCAACGCGGCGGACGCGATGTTCGCACCCGTCGTGGCCCGGCTGCTGTGCTACCAGCCGCCGCTTGCCGCGGACACGCGCGCATACTGCGACGCGGTCCGGGCGCATCCGCTGGTTGCCGTGTGGTATGACGCGGCGGCGCAGGAGCCGGCTGAATGGCGCCTCCCGCACTACGAGGCGGCCAGCACGGTCTAGGGAAACGCCGCTTGATCCGCGGACTGGACCGCGCCGGGCTGGCGCTCACGCTGGCATTGCCGCTGGTCCTGCTGCATGGGCGCGGCATCGCGGAAGCGGTGCTGATCCTGCTCGGCTTGCTGTTCGTGGGTCGCTGCGTGGCGCTGCGGGACTGGGCGTGGCTGCGGGCTGGCTGGGTGCGGATCGCGCTCGCCTGGTGGGCCTGGCTCGTTGCCTGCTCCGTGCCGGCCGGGATCGGGCCTGCAACCCAGGCGGCGGGCCTGATCCGCTTCCTCCTGCTCGTCGCGGCCCTGGAGCACTGGACGCTGCGCGACCCGGCCGCGCGCGCCTGGCTGGCGCGGCTGCTGCAATGGGCGGCGCTCTACATCGCCCTGCAATCGCTGCTGCAGTTCGCCACCGGGCGGAACCTGTACGGATATCCGCGCGGCCCGGACGGGGAGCTGACGGGGCCGTACGCGCACCCCCGCGCCGGGCCGCCGCTGTCCCGCCTGCTGTTCCCGGCGCTGCTGCCCGTTGTCGGCCGGTGGGTGGGGATGCCCGGGTGGCGGCCGCTCGCGGGCGTGCTGCTGGCGTTCGCGGGCGTCGCGGTGATGGTGCTGATCGGCCAGCGGATGCCGCTGCTGCTGACCTTCCTGGGCCTGTTCGTCACGGCCCTGCTGCTGCCCCGGCTGCGCGGCGTCGTGCTGTTCTCGCTGATCGCGGCCGGGCTGCTGCTGTCGGTGGCGCCGGCCGTGTCGCCGCAGGCGTTCAACCGCCTGGTCACCAAGTTCTCCGGCCAGATGCAGCACTTCCCCGACAGCCCTTATGGCCAGATCACCGCCCGCGCGCTCGCCATCGGGACGGCGCATCCGGTGACGGGCGCCGGGTTCGATGCGTTCCGCCGGCTGTGCGGCGATCCCGCCTATTTCCAGGGCTGGCATGGCGACGACGGGGGCGGGGCGGGGATCTGCGTGCAGCATCCGCACAACCACTACCTGCAAGCCTTCACCGAAGCCGGCATCCCCGGCTTGCTGCTGTTCTGCGCGTTGATCCTGGCATGGCTGCATGGCGTGGGGCGCGGCCTGTGGCGCAACCCGGACCCGCTGCGCGTCGGCCTGTTCGTCGCCGTGCTGATCCAGGAATGGCCGGTCGCGTCGGCCAGCGCCTTCAGCTCCATGCCGCTGTCCGGCTGGTTCTTCCTCACCGTGGGTTTTGGATTGGCGGAAACGCGCGCCTATATGACGGCAAAGCCGCCTTAAGGAGCCCCCATGTCCGACACGCTCGTCCCCGTCACCGTCCTGACCGGCTACCTCGGCGCCGGCAAGACCACGCTGCTCAACCGCATCCTGAGCGAGAACCACGGGCGCAAGTACGCCGTCATCATCAACGAGTTCGGCGAGCTTGGGGTGGACAACGACCTGGTCGTGGACGCCGACGAGGAAGTGTTCGAGATGAACAACGGCTGCGTCTGCTGCACCGTGCGCGGCGACCTGATCCGCATCCTGGGCGGGCTGATGAAGCGCAAGGGCGGGCTGGACGGCATCATCATCGAGACCACCGGCCTCGCCAACCCGGCGCCCGTGGCGCAGACCTTCTTCGTCGATGACAACGTGCGCGCCCGCACCCGGCTCGACGCCATCGTCACCGTCGTGGATGCGAAGCACCTGCTGGCGCGTCTGGAAGACAGCCACGAGGCGGAAGAGCAAGTCGCCTTCGCCGACGTGATCGTGCTGAACAAGACCGACCTGGTGACGCCGGAGGAGTTGGAGGCCGTGGAAGCGCGCATCCGCGGCATCAACCGCTTCGCCCAGATCCACCGCACCAGCCGCGCCGCCGTGCCCATCGACCAAGTGCTGGACCAAGGCGCCTTCGACCTGGCCCGCGTCCTGGAGCGCGAGCCCGGCTTCCTCGACAGCGACGAACACTCGCACTCCGACGAGGTGGTCAGCATGAGCTTCGAGGCGAAGCGTCCCATCGACCCCGAGAAGTTCAACGCCTGGATCGGTACGCTGCTGGCAGAGAAAGGCCAGGACATGCTGCGCACCAAGGGCATCCTCGCCTATGCCGGCGACGACCGCCGCTTCGCGTTCCAGGCGGTGCACATGATCGCCGACGGCGGCTTCATCGGGCCGTGGGCGCCGGGGGCGGAGCGCACGTCCAAGATCGTCTTCATCGGCCGCAACCTGAACCGCCCGCAACTGCGCCGCGGCTTCGAGGCGTGCCAGGCCGGGGTGCCGCAGGCCATGGCCTCGCACGTCGGGGCGGCCACCGCTTGAGCCAGGCGTCCGATCGGCAGTTCCTGCTGGACAGCCGCGGCGCCAGCCGGGAGCTTGGCGCCTTTGTCGTGGGCGCGGCGTTCGACCGCGCCGGCGCCAGCGTCGGGTTTGCCCTGGGCGACGGTACGGTGCGCCTCGCGCTCTCGGACCCTGCGGCGGACTGGCCTTCCGTGGAGGCACACGACGGCGCGGTACTTTCCATCGCTGCCGACGCGCGCCCAGGCTTCGTCACTGGCGGCGACGACGGCCGATTCCTGCGCATCGGCCCCGACGGCACGATCACCGAGATCGCCCGCTTCGGCTCGAAGTGGGTGGAGCATGCGGCGGCGTTCGCCGATGCGAAAACCGGCCTGCTGGCCTGCGGCGTGGGCAAAACCGTGCACCTGTTCACCGCCGCGGGCGAGTCGTTGAAAACGCTGGCGCACCCCTCGACCGTCACCGGCCTGGCATTCGACGCCAAGGGCAAACGCGTCGCCGCGTCGCACTACAACGGCTGCAGCCTGTGGTTCGTCGCCGCCAAGACCGACAGCCCGCGCGTCCTGGAATGGAAGGGCAGCCACACCGGGGTCGTGCTGCACCCGACAGCCGAGGCCGTCGTCACGTCCATGCAAGAAAACGCCCTGCACGGCTGGCGGCTCGCGGACGGCCAGCACATGCGAATGAGCGGCTACCCCAGCAAGACCGAAAGCATGTCGTTCACCCGCAGCGGCAAGTGGCTCGCGACGGCGGGCGCGGAGAGCATCGTCCTGTGGCCGTTCTTCGGCGGCGGCCCGATGGGCAAGGCGCCGACCGAGCTGGCGGGCG
>CAXTUO010000158.1:0-7374 GCA_964247175.1 uncultured Acetobacteraceae bacterium
GTTCTCCGCCGCCATCGCCGAGCTGAGCGAGCGGTCGCTGGTCGGCACCATGCTGACCGTGCAGACCTGTTTGGGTTTCCTGCTCACCCTGGTCAGCATCCAGCTCATCCCGGTGGTCGTCGGCTGGGTGGGGTGGCGGTTCGCCTTTGCGCTGCTGGCGGCGGGGCCGCTCCTCGGCATCCTCGCCATGGCCCGGCTGCGCCGCGCCTGACCTTCAACGCGCCGGAACGGTTCACCTTCCATTCCAGGCGGATGCGGATGAAGTAGGTGACGAGGCAGGAACTGGAAGCGATGGCTCGCGACCGTTGCGCGCCGGAATTGCCCGACATCAAGGTCGGTGTGCTCGGCTGCGCCTGCCTGGTCGCCGTCATGAGCATGGGCCGGGGCTGTCATTGGGAGAGCGAGGTGCGGCGTGAGCTGGTGAGAAGGGTCGGAACGACATGACCACAGAGGTTTATGCGGAACCGTCGCGCGAGCAGATCGAGGCCATCGCCGGCAACGTCCGTTTAATCACCGAGGGGTTCACCGATTTGTCGATGGTCATTCCGCTTCCGTATGCACGACGTTCCAAATGCTGGAGCGGCTGGGCCTGCCTGCGGTGGGGCCCGATGCCGCCACCCCGCCGTCCGGCGGCGGTGGCGGGGTCGGGCACGAAGTGGCGGCCTGACGGTCGGCGCGCCGGGCCGCCGCTACTGCCCCTGGCTCCGCCGGAGCCGCCATAGGCTGAAAAGCTGGGCGTTCTGCGTGGGGGTCATCTTCGTGAGGCCAATCCCCGCCGCCCACTCGTTGAACGCCTCCTTCTCGAACCCGGCCGCCACTGGCGCGGAGGAGGCAGTGGGGCTTTGCACCCCTGAACGGTCGAGCCAGCGCTGGGCGTAGGGCGCCCGGGTCCAGCCCGGCACGGTCGCCCGGATGTTCACGTCGTGCCACTTCTGATGGAACGGCGGCTGCATCAGGTCCGCGAGGTGGGAGAAGAACAAGTCGGTGAACGCCGCGAGGTTCTTCTGCCGCGTGGTGCCCGCCGGCCAGTTATAGGCGGTGAGCAGCACCGGGACCGCCCAGGTTTCCACGTCCTCCCCTTCCGGGACCAGCGAAGGGTAGTCGGCATGGGTGAACTTGGCCGGCACATAGGTGTCGAGCAGGGCTTCGGACACCGGCAACTGCAGCAGATGCAGCCCGGAGTTGGGCGGGATGGAGGTGAACAGCCGGTTGGGCTTGGCCGGCGTGTAAACCAACGCGGCGATCTCGCCGCGCTTCAGCTTTTCCAGGGCGACGCCCGGGATGTCGTGGGCCAGCTTGACGGGGATGTGCATCGCCTCGAACACCGCGGGCGCCGTGACGGCCGTGCCTGACCCCACGACATCGACGTTGACCGTTTTGTCGGCCAAGTCGGCCACGGTGTACACGTCCATCCCGGCCAGGACGTGGACCTCCTGGTCGTAGAGCTTGGCGATGTATTGGACCCGGTTGCGCAGGTCGGGATAGAGCCGGATGGCCTCCGCAGAACGCGCGGCGTCGGCTGAAACCAGCGCCAGGTCCACGCCCCGGAGGTTGAGCAGGTCGGCCAGGTTCTGCAGCGAGCCTTTCCCGATCAGCGGCACGACCCGCAGGGCGTCGGAGCTGGCGACCGCGGCGATATCGCTGCCGATCTGTATGTAGGTGCCGCTGATCCCGCCGGTCATCATCCCGAGCGTCGCGATCCCATCAACGGAAAGCGGCGTGTCCGGCGGCGCATGGGAGTCGGCCGGCGTGGGCGCCGGCGCCCGGCGCGCGAAAGGGCGGCGCAGGGCAAGGGGCGGCACGGCCGGGCTTTGCCTGGCCTCGGGCATCGCCGCGCCCGGCTCGGCGGCAGGCGCCGGCGGCTGCTGCGCCACCGCAGGCCCGGAAGCTCCATGAAGCGCAAGCATCACCGTCAGCGCTCTGAAGAAGTATCGCATAAGGAGAGTCCTCGACGGAAGTTACAACCGAACCGTGTATCTCTGGTGATGATCAGTAAGTTTTTAGCATTATTTTCCTGTATATTAGGCTCTGACGCATCGGAAAACGACTTGGTACACTCCTGTACGGCAAACATCTGGCAGGCGCCGCCCTCGCTGGCTAGTATTACAGTAAATCTCCTCGGCGCCAAAATACTTTCATCCCGAAACAGCATTGGTTGTGTCCTGATGGCCGCGAACTCCGATGACGACGTGCTTGCGCTCACCCCCGAGGTGTCCTGGCCGGTCCAACCGCAGCCGCCCACCCAGGCGACGCCCGCCGTTTCCGCCGGCCCGCTGTTCCTCGGCGCCAGCCAGCGCGACGCCGTGAGCGACATCCGGCGCACGCTGGCCGAACGCCACGTCTTCGCGGCCGTCACCGGCGCACCCGGGCTGGGCAAGACGACCGTGCTGTCCGCGGCCGTGGCCGGGGTGCCGCCGGTCATCAGGGTGGACCATCCCGACCGCGTTTCGGTCGAGCATGCCGAGCAGCTCGTTGCCCAAGCGTCCGCTTCGCCCGGCGCCCGCATTGTGCTGGTGGTCGATGATGCCGACCGGGCGTCCCTGTCCTTGCTGCGCGCCCTCACGCGGATTGCGGACCGCCGGCTGCCGGGCGCGGCGCAAGTCGTCCTGGCCGGGCGGCCGGAACTGTGGGACCGGCTCGGGGCGGACGAGTTCACGCCGCTCCGCGAGCGCATCGCCATCCGCCCGGTGCTGCGGCCGATGACGGAGGAAGATGCGCGCGGCCTGATCCGGCATCTGCTGAACGAGCCGCGCAAGATCTTCGGCCAAACGCTCGCGGTTGACGCGGAGCGGGAGGTGCTGCGCCTCGCGGATGGCCGGCCGGAGCGCATCGGGGCGCTTGTGCGCAGCACGCTCATGCTCAGCGACTTGCAGATCAGGCCGCAGCTTTCCGTGGATATGGTCCATGCCACGGCCGACATGCTCGATGGACGGCAACAGCCGGCCGGCAAGCGCCGGGTGAAGCTCCTGCGGCCCGTTCTGGCAGCGGGATTGGCCGTGGCCGTGACCGGCGGCCTCGCCATGGCTGCGCGCGATGGGCGGTTGGAGCGGGTGCTGTCGGCCGCCCGCGACGCCGCCGGCCCTTCCGCCGCCGGGTGGCTGCGGCAGGCCCCCAGTGCCCCGGCCGCGACCGTGGAGAGCGCGCTGGCCCGCCAGCCGGAGCCTGCGCTGCGCCAGGTTGAAGCGGCTCCGCCCGCCGCCCCGGTGGACGCCCAGGAAGCAGAGCGCGCCCCCTCGGCCCCGCCGCCTGCTGTGCCCGCGCCGCCGGCGGCACAGGACGGCGCCGACCATCTCGCGGCCGAAAACCAGCCCCGTCCGCAGATGACGCCGCCAGCGCCTGCCTTGTCCGTCCCCGCAACGCCCGAACCCGTTTCGCCCGAAGCCATGCCACCCGAAGCCGTGCCGCCCAGGGCTGACGCGCCCGAGCCGGCGCCGGCAATCGCCGCCCAACCCGAAGCGGCCCAGGCGGACGCCGCGCCGCCCGAGCCTCCCGACGCCTTGGCCGGGGCAGCCAGCGCCTTTTCTGCGTCCGAGGACCCATCGCCGGCTGCTGAAACCGTGCCGAGCCAAACCGCCTCTGAGCCTGCTCCGGCCCTCGAAGCCGCCGTTCCGCCGGAGCCTGCCGCAGCGCCGCAGGCCGTGCCGCCGCCGCCGCAAGCCGCGTCCACGTTTGAAGCGGCAACGGCGCCCGACGTCGGCGCCGCGGCAGCGAACGTCGCTGCCAACCCGGACCCGGCGCCGGACGCCTCGGCGAAAACCCTGGCGCCGGGGTTGGTCACGGCACTGCTGCGCCGCGGCGATGAGGCGCTCGCCCGCGGCGACGTGTCCGCCGCGCGCCAATTCTACGAGCGCACGGTCCCATCCGGCAGCGCCCTGGGCGCCCGCGGGGTGGCGCGGACCTATGATCCCGCGGTGCTCGGCCGGGGCAGCCCCGCGGCCGATCTCAAGGCTGCCGCGGTATGGTATGAAAAGGCCGCCCGCTTCGACGCCCATCCAGAGGAGCAGGAGCCAGGCGCCCGGCGCGAAGCCAGCGCCCAGCGGCTACTCAAGGCCGGGCGCTGAACGGAGCGCCCGGCGCAGATCCGCCACCCGGACCGTCGGGCCGTCCAGCGCCGGGCCGCGCAGCACCCGGCAAGGCGCGTGCCCGTCGCCCAGGCCGTCCACCACCAAACGCGCGTCGTCGAACCCTTCCGTGCCGCCATAAAGGCTCGTGGTCACCACGGTCGCGATCCCGGCGCCCAGTGCGGCCCGCAGCCCGTTCGGCGTGTCCTCAAGCGCCAGGCAGCGCCCGGGCGCCAGGTCCATCCGGTCGAGCACGAACCGGTAGATGTCCGGCGCCGGCTTCTTCGCCGCCACCATGTCCCCGGCGCCGATGCACTCGAACAAGCCGGCACCATCCGGCCCGAGCGTCGTCCGCAGCAGCGCGGACACGTTGTCGGGCGTGGTCGTGGTGGCGATGGCGAGGCGCAGCCCGTCCGCCCGCGCCTCGTGCAGCAGCCGGGCGACGCCGGGGCGCAGGGCGGTGGCGCCGGCCTCGACGGACGCCACGTAGCGCGCGGTCTTGTCGGCGTGCAGGCGGGCGATCGTGGCGGCATCGACGGTCTCGCCCCGCTCCGCGGCATGGTGGCGGATGCGCTCCTTGCCGCCGGTCACGTCCAGCAGGCCGCGATAACGCGCCACGTCCCAATGCCAGCCAAGGCCGGCGGCGGCAAAGGCGGCGTTGAAGGCGTGGCGGTGGCATTCCTCGGTCTCGGCCAGGGTGCCGTCCACGTCGAAGATCAGCGCCTCAAGCGGCATCGCCGGCCCCCTCGACCGGTTCCTGGGCGGGCCGTCCGGTTGATGCGATCCGGGCGTGCTCCCGGCTGATGTCCTCGATCACGCTCTGGCCCACCTCGATCAGGAAGCCGCGCAGCCGCGCCTGCACCGGCAGCAGCGGCAGCGTCCGGCGCTGCACGATGTACCAGGACCGCATCAGCGGGAAGCCCTCCACCGGCAGCGTGGCCAGCAGGCCGAGCGCCAGCTCCAGGCTGACGGTGTGCTGGGAGATCAGCGCCAGGCCCATCCCGGCGATCACCGCCTGCTTGATCATCTCGTTGCTCGACGACACCATGGTGGTGGGCGGCGCGATGCCGGCTTCCCGGAAGAACCCGTCGGTCATCGCCTTGGTGCCCGACCCGTCCTCCCGCACCACGAACGGCTCGGGCGCCAGCGCCGCGGCCGGCAGGTGCGGCAAGCGGCCGAGCCGGTGGCCCGGCGGTGCGATGATGACCGAAGGGTGCGGCGCGAACCGCTCGGCGACCACGTCGGCCCCTTCCGGCGGGCGGCCCATCACCGCAAGGTCGATGTCTCCGCCCGTCAGCAGCGCCAGCACCCGGCTGCGGTTGCCCTCCGTCAGATGCACCGTGACACCCGGCACCGCCGTGCGGAAGCGGGCGATCATGTGCGGCACGATGTACTTGGACGTGGACACCAGCCCGAGCCGAACCCGGCCGCCGGTCAGCCCCTTCAAGTCCGTCATCGCCTGGTCCGCGTCCTGCAAGGAGCGGAGCACCAGCCGCGCGTAGCCCAGCAGCATGACACCCGCGTCGGTCAGCGCGACCTTGCGCCCGACCCGCTCGAACAGGGCGAAGCCGGTCTGCGCCTCGATCTGCTTGATCTGGAACGACACCGCGGAGGGCGTCAGGTGCAGCCGCTCCGCCACCCGCGCCAGGGACAGCCGCTCCGCCGCTTCGACGAACACCTGCAACTGGCGGATGGTGACGTGGCGCATGGGATCAGCAAGGGATCGCTTACGTATTTCGTGAGTGTATTTTGCTTTCCCTTGCGAAGTCCATCCGCAAAGCTCCCCTCAACAGGAGCACCCTGGGCCGCATGGGCCAAGAACATACGGGATGGAGGCAGTTCGTGAACAAAGCGCTTGACGTGAAGATCACCGACCTCAAGGAGCGTTACACCTCCGGCGTGCTGAAATACCGCCAGATGGGCTACTGGGAGCCGGAGTACGAGCCCAAGGACACCGACATCCTGGCCGTGTTCCGCATCACGCCGCAGGACGGCGTCGATCCCGTGGAGGCCGCCGCCGCCGTGGCCGGGGAAAGCTCCACCGCCACCTGGACGGTGGTGTGGACCGACCGGCTGACCGACAGCGAGTACTACCGGGCCAAGGCATACCGCGTGGACCCGGTGCCCGGCTCGCCCGACCAGTACTTCGCCTATATCGCCTACGACCTCGACCTGTTCGAGGAAGGGTCGATCTCCAACCTCACCGCGTCCATCATCGGCAACGTGTTCGGCTTCAAGCCGCTCAAGGCGCTGCGGCTGGAGGACATGCGGATACCGCCGCACTACCTCAAGACGTTCCAGGGGCCGGCGACCGGCATCGTGGTGGAACGCGAGCGGATGAACATCTACGGCCGCCCGCTGCTGGGCGCCACGATGAAGCCGAAGCTCGGCCTGTCCGGGCGCAACTACGGCCGGGTGGTGTACGAGGCGCTGAAGGGCGGCCTCGACTTCACCAAGGACGACGAGAACATCAACTCGCAGCCGTTCATGCACTGGCGCGACCGCTACCTGTACTGCATGGAGGGCGTGAGCAAGGCGCAGGCCGAGACCGGCGAGATCAAGGGCACCTACCTCAACGTCACCGCCGGCACCATGGAGGACATGTACGAGCGGGCCGAGTTCGCCCGCGACCTCGGCAGCGTGATCGTCATGATCGACCTGGTGATCGGCTACACGGCCATCCAGTCGATGGCGAAGTGGGCGCGCAAGAACGACATGATCCTGCACCTGCACCGGGCGGGGCACTCCACCTACACAAGGCAGAAGAACCACGGCGTGTCGTTCCGGGTGATCGCCAAGTGGATGCGCATGGCGGGCGTCGACCACATCCACGCCGGCACCGTGGTCGGCAAGCTGGAAGGCGACCCGAACGTCATCCGCGGCGTTTACGACACCTGCCGCGGGATCCACGTGCCGCAAAACACGCAGCACGGCATCTTCTTCGACCAGCCGTGGGCCAGCCTCAAGAAGATGATGCCGGTGGCGAGCGGCGGCATCCATGCCGGGCAGATGCACCAGTTGCTGCACTACCTGGATGACGACGTGGTGCTGCAGTTCGGCGGCGGCACCATCGGGCATCCGATGGGCATCCAGGCCGGCGCCACGGCCAACCGGGTCGCGCTGGAGTGCATGGTCAAGGCGCGCAACGAGGGCCGCGACATCTGGAACGAGGGGCCGGAGATCCTGACCGCCGCCGCCCGCTGGTGCCAGCCGCTGCGCGCCGCCCTCGATACCTGGAAGGACGTGAGCTTCAACTACGCCTCGACCGACTCGGTCGATGTCCTCCCCACCCCCACCGCGTCCTGAACGGGAG
>CAXTUO010000159.1:0-4528 GCA_964247175.1 uncultured Acetobacteraceae bacterium
GCCTGCTGCTGGCGGCGCTGACCGAGTTCCCGGCGGCCTGGGGCGTCGGGGTGGACCGGGCGGCGAAGGCGGCGGCGTTGGCGGCGCGCAACGCGGCGGCGCTGGGGCTGGCGGGGCGGGCCGCGTTCCTGTGCGGCGATTGGGACGGCGCTCTGTCGGGCCGTTTCGACCTCGTGCTCAGCAACCCGCCCTACATCCCAGGCGGCGACATCGCCGGGCTGATGCCGGAGGTGTCGCGGCACGAGCCGCGCCGCGCGCTGGACGGCGGCGCGGACGGGCTGGACGCCTACCGCCACATCCTCACGGCCTTGCCGCGGCTGCTGACGCCGGGCGGCGTGGCCGTGCTGGAAATCGGTGCCGGCCAGGCGGAGGCGGTGGCCGCCCTGGCCGGGCAACCCGTCGAGTTTCGCGCCGATCTCGGCGGCGTTCCTCGCGCCGTAGTGATGAAGCCGGAGAAAACATTTGGCAGGATGGCCCCGGGCCGCTAGTGTGGCGGCGCGATCAGGATCAAGGCGCCATTTGGCGCGATCTCGCTTGAGTTGCCTGCGCGTGTGCGGGCGAAACCCTAAGCCATCATACGACTGCCGACGGGCCGCGCCCGCGTGTGTCACAGGGTGGTCGCAAACAGGAAAGTGTTCCATACGAATGAACGTGAAACGTATGCGCGGACGCAACCATAGGGGTGGCGGTGGCGGCGTTCCGATCAGGCATCAATCCGGCAACGTGCCGCTCAACCGCAACCACGTGTTCGACAGCAGCGGTCCCGACCTGCGCATCCGCGGCACCTCGCAGCAGTTGTTCGAGAAATACTTGCAGCTTGGCCGCGATGCGATGAGTTCGGCAGACCGGGTGATGGCCGAAAGCTATTTCCAGCATGCCGAGCATTATTTCCGCATCCTGAACGCCATGAACCAGGCGGCCCAGCTTCAGGGCCAAACCAATGGCGGCCAGGCGAACGGTTCGGGGCCGCAACGCCGCCCGCCTTACGAGAGGGATGGCGCCAACGGCAGCGAGACGCCGGCCGCCGAGCAGGGGGGTGCCGAGGGGGACGACCAGGACGAAGCGCAGGCGCCGCAAGCCGCTGCAGCGCCCGAGCCGCCGGCCGAGCCGCGGGAAATCTCGATCGCCGCCGTGCCGCCCGAGGCCTGAGCCGGACTACTCGGACGGGGTGTCGAGCGCGGCCCGGAGACGCCGGCCTTCCGCCGTGTCCAGCAGCCCGGTGCGCAGGAACAGGTCGATCAGCACCAGGTTCACGTTGAACTTGAAGGCGTCGGACCGCCGGACCTCCTCCAGCACCGTTCGCAGGGGCCGCAGCTCGAACGACTCAACCTCGCCATCCCGCGGATGCGGCATGAAGTCCTCCGGCAGCAGCAGGTCGTAGCAGTGCAGGCGGTCGCGCCGCAGCCCCCCAGGGTAGTCCATGGCATAGTCGAGCCGCGCGACCGGCACCGCCCGGGCGATCAGGGCAGGGGGGATCGCGGCTTCCTCGTCCGCTTCCTTGACCAGGGTTTCCCACGGCGACAGCCCGGACGGTATGCCGCCGCCGACCAGGTGATCGAGCTTGCCGGGATCAAGCAGCTTGTGCGCTGCCCGGCGGGCGACCCAGACCCACAGCCCGTCCGCCCGTTGCACCAGGCCGTTCAGGTGCACGCCCTCCGCCTGCACGCCCAGGGCCGGCACCGCCCCGCGGTCAACCTGCGCCAGCACCGGCCCGCCCGGCGCGGCACGCACGTCGAACGCCTCGTCACGGAACCGGAACACGCCGCGTTCGGCAAGCTGCCGGGCGAGGCCGTAGAGCCGGTCGGCGGCAACGCAAACCCTGTCCGGCCCCAGGGCGGCGCCAAGTTCCGCCAGCGCCGCCGCGATGTCTGGGAGCACCCACCCGACCTGCGCCGCTTCCAGCCGCAACGGCATCCGCCGCCCCGGCAGCACGGCGTTGCGGCAGGCGGCGATGTGGCGCATGAGATCATCCATCCCCGCGATATGGCGACAATCCCAGGCCATCCCAGGCATCCGGCCTTTCCAGGGTCGCCCGCCATCGCCACATACGGTTCATGAAGCCTGCCAGCCTTCCGCCCTCCGCGTCCGACACGTCATCGCGGACCGGCTTGCAAACCGTGCGCTCGCTGCTGCCTTACCTATGGCCCCGGGGAGATGCCGGCGCCCACGTGCGCGTGGTGGCGGCTGCCGTGCTGCTGGTCCTGGCGAAGGTCGCGACGGTTTACATCCCCATCGTGTACAGCCACGCCGTTGACGCGCTGTCCCCCAAGAACCATCCGCTCGCCGTCCCGTTGGGGCTGATCGTGGCCTACGCGGTGCTGCGCGTCGCGTCCGCCGGGTTCGCCGAGCTGCGCGATGCCGTGTTCGCCGCCGTGGCGCAAAGCACGGTGCGCAAGGTCGCGCTGCAAACGTTCCAGCACCTGCACCGCTTGTCGCTGCGCTTTCACATGGACCGCATGACCGGCGGCCTGTCCCGTTCGGTCGAGCGCGGCACGGCGGGGGTCGAGAACGTGCTGCGCTTGGCCGTGTTCAACATCGTGCCGACCCTGCTTGAGGTCGTGCTGGTGGTCGGCATCCTGTGGCGCTTGTTCGATTGGCGCTTCGCAAGCGTCACGCTGGTGACGGTTGTTCTCTACATCGGCTTCACCTTCGCCTTCACCAACTGGCGCGTCCGGTTCCGCCGGGCGATGAACGACACCGACAACGACGCGCAGAACAAGGCCATCGACAGCCTGCTGAACTTCGAGACCGTCAAGTATTTCGGCAACGAGGCGCACGAGGCGCGGCGCTTCGACGAGGCCCGCGCCCGCTACGAGCGCGCGGCGGTCAAGAGCCAGGTCACGCTCAACATGCTGAACCTGGGCCAGGCGCTGATCATCGCGGCGGGCCTGGGCGGGGTCATGCTGATGGCCGCGGACGGCGTGCAGGCCGGCAGCATGACGGTCGGGCAGTTCGTGCTGGTGAACACCTACCTGATGCAGCTTTACCAGCCGCTCAACTTCCTGGGCTTCGTGTACCGGGAGATCAAGCAGGGCCTGGTGGACATGGAGCAGATGTTCCGCCTGCTGGCCGTGGGGCAGGAGGTCGCGGACCGGCCCGGCGCCACCGTGCTGGCCGCGAACCACGCGCCCGGCGGCGCGCAGCCCGGCACGGTGGCGTTCCGCGACGTGCATTTCGGCTACAACCCGAACCGGGAAATCCTGCGCGGCGTGAGCTTCTCCGCCGCTGCCGGGGCGAAGCTCGCCATCGTGGGGCCGACCGGCGCGGGGAAGTCCACGGTCAGCCGCCTGCTGTTCCGCTTCTACGACGTGACGGAGGGCGCGGTGGAGATCGACGGCATCGACGTGCGCGACATGACGCAAGCGAGCCTGCGCGCCGCCATCGGCGTGGTGCCGCAGGACACCGTGCTGTTCAACGACACCATCGCCTACAACATCGCCTATGGCCGCCCCGGCGCGTCGCAGGCGGAAGTCGAGCATGCCGCCCGGCTGGCCCAGGTGCACGACTTCGTCATGCGCCTGCCAGAGGGCTACAACACCCGCGTCGGCGAGCGCGGCCTCAAGCTGTCGGGCGGGGAGAAGCAGCGGGTCGCCATCGCCCGCACGATCCTGAAGAACCCGCGCATCCTGATCCTGGACGAGGCGACCAGCGCGCTCGACACGCGGACGGAGCGGGAGATCGAGACGGCGCTGCGCACCGTGTCGGCGCACCGCACCACGCTGGTGATCGCGCACCGCCTGTCCACCGTGACGGACGCTGACGAGATCCTGGTGCTGAACGAGGGCACGGTGGCCGAGCGGGGCACCCATGCGAGCCTGCTCGCCGCGGACGGGCTATATGCCCGCATGTGGGCGCTGCAGGTCGAGCAGGGCGAGGTGCCCGAGCCGGAGGCGGCGCAATCGATGCCGGAGGCGGCGCAATCGATGCCGGAGCCGGTCGCGGCGCAGTAGCCGCGGACCGGCGGCCAAACAACCTGAACAGGAGGACTCCATGCCGCAAGACGGCCACCATGCCCCCCCCGAGACCCCGGCCGACTTGAGCCATGCCGGCGCCATCGTGGACAAGGCTATCGAGTACATGACCGGGCAGAACCTCAGCCCGCTTTCGGTCGCCTCCGCCTTGCTCGGCGGCTCGCTCGGCCTGCTGGCGCGCACCATGAGCGACGAGGCCATCGTGCAGGTCTTGCAGAACGCCATGTCCAGCGTGCGGTCGGGCGAGCTGCGGGCGGAGTACGGCCCGCATGGCGGCGCGTCCGGGCGCGCGTGAAGCGCCGCGGGTTGACGCGGCGGCCCGGCGGCGGCATAAGCCGCGTTTGAGCCGCTGGGGCTTTGCCCTGTGCGGCGTTTCCATTTGAGGGTTTCCGATGTCTCGTCGCTGCCAGTTCACGGGCAAGGGTGTGCAGTCTGGCAACAACGTCAGCCACGCGAACAACAAGTCCCGCCGCCGTTTCCTGCCCAACATGCAGCAGACCTCGCTGCTGTCGGACATCCTGGGCACCACCATCCGCCTGCGCCTGACGACCCACGCC
>CAXTUO010000159.1:4538-7369 GCA_964247175.1 uncultured Acetobacteraceae bacterium
CCGCACCATCGAGCACAACGGCGGCCTCGACGCCTTTCTGCTGGGCACGCCGAACCGGAGCCTGCCGGAGGAGGCGCAGGTGCTGAAGCGCCGCATCGCCCGGTCGCAGGCCAAGCGCGCCGCCGCCCAGCCCACCGCCTGACGGGTTCATGGCGACGATGAAGGCCCGCTTCGGCGGGCTTTTTTTATGCCGTGCCCTTCTGTGCCATGCCTGTCGGATCGCCTGCCCGTGGTGAGCCTGACGCTCAAGCGGCTGGCGCGCCGCGGGCGGGCCGCTCGCCAGGACCGCCGGACCGCGGCGCCCTCCTTCACCGTGCGGCTGCCGGACGGCCGGGTGATCGCCGCCGAGGAGTACGGCGACCCGGCCGGACCCACGGTGCTCTACTTCCACGGCTGGCCGGCGTCGCGGCTGGAGGCCGGGCTAATCCCGGATCTGCCGGTCCGCTTGCTGGCGCTTGACCGCCCGGGCTACGGACGGTCCTCGCCGCATCCGGGCCGGACCCTGCTGGATTGGCCGCGGGACGTGGCGGACGTTGCGGACCGGCTCGGCCTCCAGCGGTTCCATGTCGTCGGCCTGTCGGGCGGGGCGCCCTACGCCGTGGCCTGCGCCTACGCCCTGCCCGCGCGGGTGCGGGGCGCGGCGCTGGTCTGCCCGGTGCCGCCGGCGCATGGCGTCCATCCGCACGCTTCCGGGGTCGGCCTCCTGTACCGCTTGGGGCGTCATCCGGTGCTGGCGCACCGCCTGTTCAGCATCATGCGCCTGCTGCTGCGGTGCCGCGTCATCACGCCACGCATGGTGGTGGGCGGCTCGCTGCCGGCTGCCGACCGCGAATGCCTGGACCGCCAAACCCTGTCCGGCCTCGCCCGGGTCTGGCGGGAGGGCATCGGACGCAGCGTGCAGGGCGCCTTGTCCGATGCCGGGATCTACGCCCGGGATTGGCAGGTTCCGCTCTGCGAGATCACCGTGCCCGTCGATCTCTGGTATGGCAGCGAGGACTCGCTGATCCCGCTGCACGCCCTGGCGCCGCTTGAGGCGATGCCCGGCCTGCGCCTGCATGTGGTGCCGGGTGAGGGCCATTACTCCCTGGCGATCCGGCACGCGGCCCCCATCCTGCGGCAACTGACGGGGGACGTGCAGCCCGCACTGACCTGACGCTTTGCGGACCGTTGCACCGCAGGCAGGATGGCGGCAGCAGCCATGTCCGAAGTGGGGTCGCCCAAGATGCCCCGCCGCCCTTCCCAGTCTCGCATCCTGCTTCTCCTCGGAACCACCTTTCTTTGTACCGCAAGCTGCGCCCCGCAGCAGGCCGGCTTTTCGGGCCAGGCACGCCAGCAGCCGCTGCAGATCCCCGTCGCCGACGCCAGCGGGACACAGCGCCTCCTGCAAGCGCGCGTGTGCTACCCGGCGGCCAGCGGCGCCCCGGCGCGGCTGGTGGTGATCGCTCACGGCTCGCCGCCCTCCGCTTCCGCCCGTCCGGCCATGCAGCTTGGACGCTGCGATGGGGAAGCGGCGCAGTGGTTCACCACGCGCGGCTACGCCGTCGTCTTCGCGCTCCGGCGCGGCTACGGCGCCACGGGCGGCGACTGGGCCGAAAGCTACGGCGGGTGCGCGCAAGCGGCCTACGTCCACGCCGGCTTCGAGGCGGCGCGCGACATCGCGGCCACCGTGAACTACGCGACGACGCTGCCCGGCATCCGCCCGGACGGCGCCGTGGTGGTCGGCCAGTCGGCCGGCGGCTGGGGTGCCATCGCCTATGACAGCCAGCCGCATCCCAAGGTGGCCGCCTTCGTCGCGATGGCCGGCGGACGCGGCGGGCACGAGGACAACGTGCCGAACCGGAACTGCCGCCCGGAGCGGCTGGCCGAGGCCGCCGGACGGTTCGGCGCGACGGCTGCAACGCCGATGCTGTGGGTTTATGCGGCGAACGACAGCTACTTTGCCCCGCCCATCGCGGACGCGCTGCACCAGGCCTTCACGGCGGCAGGCGGCAAGGCGGCGCTGGAGCGGCCCGGACCTTACGACGGCGACGGCCACCGGCTGTTCTTCGGGCCGGGCGGCTCGGCGGTCTGGGGGCCGATGGTGGAGCGCTACCTTGCCCAGCAGGGGGTACCGCCAGCGTGACGGCGCACCGCTGCGCTTAAGCGACCAACGGCGCCCGCTCGGCCATCGCGCGGCCCCAGGCGCGCGCCGCATCCTCGTCAAACAGCTCGGCCAGCTTCTTCATGACCGTGCCGCCCAGCTCCTCCGCATCGACGATGGTCACGGCCCGGCGGTAATAGCGCGTCACGTCGTGCCCGATGCCGATGGCGATCAGCTCGATGGCCTCCCGGCCTTCGATCTCCCGGATCACCTCGCGCAGGTGCTTTTCCAGGTAGTTGCCGGGGTTGACCGACAGCGTGCTGTCATCCACCGGAGCGCCGTCGCTGATGACCATCAGGATGCGCCGGTGCTCCGGGCGCGACATGAGGCGGCGGTAGGCCCAGAGCAGCGCCTCCCCGTCGATGTTCTCCTTGAGCAGGCCTTCCCGCAGCATCAGCCCCAGGTTCTTGCGCGCCCGGCGCCACGGCGCGTCGGCGGACTTGTAGATGATGTGGCGCAGGTCGTTGAGCCGCCCGGGGTTGCGCGGCTTGCCTTCCGCCACCCAACGCTCACGGCTGTGCCCGCCCTTCCAGGCGCGGGTGGTGAAGCCCAGCACCTCGACCTTGACCGCGCAACGCTCCAGGGTGCGGGCCAGGATGTCGCCGCACATGGCGGCCACCGTGATCGGCCGGCCGCGCATGGAGCCGGAGTTGTCGATCAGCAGGGTCACGACGGTGTCGCGGAAATCCGT
>CAXTUO010000160.1:0-7353 GCA_964247175.1 uncultured Acetobacteraceae bacterium
CGCTTCATCATCTGCGGGCTGCGCACCATCTCGCCGACGATGGAGGCGATCTTCGGCGCGCGGAAGTAGAACCGCTTGTAGAACTCCTCGACGCTGCCGAAGATTTCCGTGTGCGACAGATGCGGGTAGTGCAGCGGCGCGATCTGCACGCCGCGCTCGTCGATCAGCTCGGCGTGCTCCGCGTCCAGCCAGCCGTTCTCCACAGCCTGGTCGTACAGGAACGTGCCGGGATAGGGTGCTGCCAGGCTGACCTGCAAGGTGTGCGGGTTGATCTCGGTGGCGAAGCGGATCGTCTCCTGGATGGTCTCCTTGGTCTCGCCGGGCAGGCCGAGGATGAAGGTGCCGTGAATCTTGATGCCCAGCTCATGGCAATCCTTGGTGAACTGCCGCGCGACCTCGATCCGCATGCCCTTCTTGATGTTGTGCAGGATCTGCTGGTTGCCGCTCTCGTAGCCGACCAGCAGCAGGCGCAGGCCGTTGTCCTTCAAGACCTTGAGCGTCGCCCGCGGCACGTTGGCCTTGGCGTTGCACGACCAGGTGATGCCGAGCTTGCCGAGTTCCCGCGCGATGGCCTCGGCTCGCGGCAGGTTGTCGGTGAAGGTGTCGTCGTCGAAGAAGATTTCCCGCACTTGGGGGAAGTTGCGCTGGATGGAGCGCACCTCCTCCGCCACATGGCCGGGGCTGCGGACCCGGTAGGTGTGGCCGCCCACCGTCTGCGGCCACAGGCAGAACGTGCACCGGCTCTTGCAGCCCCGTCCGGTGTAGATCGAGACGTAGGGATGCATGAGGTAGCCGATGAAGTAGTCCTCGATGCGCAGGTCGCGCTTGTACACGTCCGACACGAACGGCAGTTGGTCCATGTCCTGCAGGATCGCGCGGTCCTTGTTGTGGACCAGGTGGCCGTTGCCGTCGCGAAAGGAAATGCCGTCGATGCCGGCGAAGTCGCGGCCTTCCGCGACCTCCAGGCAGGTGAAGTCGAACTCATTGCGCGCCACGAAGTCGATGGGCGCACCCTGCTGCAGGCTTTCTTCTGGCTGCACCGCGACCTTGGCGCCGACGAAGCCGATCTTCAGCGCCGGGTTCGCGTCCTTCATCGCCTGCGCCACCTGCACGTCGGACGCAAAGGAAGGGGTGCTGGTGTGGATCACGCACAGCTCATGCTGCCGGGCCGCGGCCAGCACCGGTTCCATGCCGAGGTTGGCGGGCGGCGCGTCGATTAGCTTGGCGCCAGGGACCAGCGCCGCCGGCTGCGCCAGCCAGGTCGGATACCAGAACGACTTGATCTCGCGCTTCGCCTGATACCGCGAGCCGGCGCCGCCATCGAAGCCGCCGAACGACGGCGGCTGCAAGAACAAGGTTTTCATCATGCCAATCTATCCCTTACCCGGTCCAACCCGCCCCGGATGGTGCGCTTGCCCGGCGCGAGGCGCGGTCGCTTCGCGCTGAGGATCTGCCCGCGCCAGGCCACCTGGTCGGTCCGGTAGCTCGCCAGCATCACCGCGATGGACATGAGGTCGCGGAGCGGCAAGCACCAGAGGCCGGCACTGGGCGTCAAGCCGAGCGCGCGGTCGATCCCGTAGCCAGCGGCCCCCCGTGCCAGCCAGGCCAGCCCGAACGCCAGCCATGCCCAGCCGGCCCCGCCCGAAAGGCCCACGGCCAGCGCAGACCAGAACAGCGGATACTGCACGCTCGACATGATGAAGCCCACGGCCGCCAGGCTGTGGATCGTGCGCGCCCAGCGCAGCTCGTGCGCGAACAGGTCCGGCAGATGCGCCTCCGCCACGGTGGTCGCGGGCACGGTCCCGGCAAGCGCGACCGTCAGGCCGCGCGCCTTGACCAGCCGGCCCAGCACGGCGTCATCCGCCAAATGGTTCGCCAGCGCGTGCAGGCCGCCGACGCTGTCCAAGGTCTGCCGCCGCAGCGCCATGGTGGCGCCCAGGCAATCCTGCCGCCCCAGCCCGCGCGCCATCAGTGCGCCCGGCAGGAACGCATGGTTGATCTGTTCCGCGCCGAGCTGCGCGGTCAGCGTCCGGCCGAACGGCAGCCCGGCATACAGGGTGGTCGCCAGGCCGACGCCCGGCGCCATGAGGGTCGCGACCAGTTGCGTCAGGTAGCCCGGCGCCGCATGGATGTCGCTGTCGGCGATGACCAGCACGTCGTGCCGGATGCGCGGCGCCATGTTGATGAGGTTCGCGACCTTGCGGTTGGTGCCGTGCGGCGTCGGGTCCACCACCACCGCCATGTCGAGCGCCGGGAACCGCTGGTGCAGCCGGGCCAGCACCGCCAGCGCCGGGTCGGCCGGGTCCTGAAGGCCGAACACGATCTGGAACTCGGGGTAATCCTGGGCGCAGAAGCTCGCCAGCGCCTCTTCCAGCAAAGGCTCGTCGCCATGCAGCGGCTTGAGGATCGTGACCGGGGGGTATTGGTCTGGGACCAGTGCCTTGCGCCGGCTGAACCGCTCGACCGCAAGCCAGCCGGCGCTGGACTGCACCAGGCCGGCTGCCGTCAGCCCGGCCGCTCCCATCGTCAGAACATCGAGCAAACGGAGCGTCCTACGAGGCCAGCGTGCCGCCCGACAGGTCGGCGGTCTTGCGTTGCAGGCTTTGGATCAGCGGCCCCGCATCCCCGGACCCGAGCAACGAGCGGAAGTCCGACCGCTGCACGGCGACGCGGCTGATCGACCCGTTGAGCAGCACGTCCTCCGCGCGCCAGCCCGCAGGCGTCCGGCGCATGACGTAGTCGATCCGCGTCGGCGCGCCGCTCGACGGCACGATCTGCGTCGCGACCACCTGATCGGCGCCGACATTGCGGCTGATCGGCAGCACCTCCAGCTTCTCGCCGCTGAAGCTGTCGAAGTTGGCGACGTAGCTCGCGACGGTGAAGCGGCGGAACACGTCGAGCAGTTGTCCCTGCTGCGCCGGCGGCAAAGACGACCAGCGGGGGCCGACCGAGGCTTGCAGGATGCCCGGGACGTCGAACGCCCCCTCCACCAGCGGCGCCAGCGCGCTGTACCGTTGGGGGAACGGGGTCGCCTTGCCGGCGCGCATCCCGGCGAGCAGCCCGCGGTTCAGGGCGGTGATCGGGGCCGCCGCGTCCGCATCCGCGGCAAGCGCCGGGCGCCCCGGAACAGACAGCAGCAGCCCGCCCAGCAGCGCGCCCCCAAACGTGCGTCGGGCGACGTTCATCGCGCGGGCACCAGGAGCGTCGGCTTCGCCGCGTCCTTGCCGAGCGCCCCCATGACGGTGGCCACGATGTCCTTTGCGCCCAACCCGGCGTCGATGATCTGCGCCGCCGGGGTGCTGTGGTCGATGAACCGGTCGGGCAGGGTCATGGACCGCACCCGCACGCCGCCGTCGAGCAGGCCACGCGCCGCGAGGTGCTGCAGCACCGCGGCGCCGAACCCGCCGATGGAGCCTTCCTCGACGACGACCAGCACGGCGTGGTTCCGGACAAGCTGCTCCACCATGGCCACGTCGAACGGCTTGGCGAAGCGCGCGTCGGCGACGGTGGTGGACAGGCCACGCGCCGCAAGCTCATCGGCCGCGCGCAGGCTGTCGGCCAAGCGGGTGCCGAGGCTCAGGATGGCGACGGCGGAGCCTTCGCGCAGGATGCGGCCGCGGCCGATGGCCATGGGCGTGCCGCGCTCCGGCAGTTCAACCCCGGTGCCTTCGCCCCTGGGGTAGCGCACGGCGCTCGGCCGGTCGTCGATCCCGGCGGAGGTCGCGACCATGTGCATCAGCTCAAGCTCGTCCGACGGCGCCATCAGCACGATGCCGGGCAGGCAGCCGAGATAGGCAAGGTCGAAGCTGCCGGCATGAGTCGCCCCGTCCGCGCCGACAAGGCCGGCCCGGTCGATGCCGAAGCGCACCGGCAGGCCCTGGATCGCTACGTCGTGCACCACCTGGTCGTAGGCACGCTGCAGAAACGTGCTGTAGATCGCGCAGAACGGGCGCAGCCCTTCCGTCGCCATGCCGGCGGCAAAGGTGACAGCGTGCTGCTCGGCGATCCCCACGTCGAAGCAGCGGTCAGGGAAGCGCTTGGCGAAGCGGTCAAGGCCGGTGCCGGTCGGCATGGCGGCAGTGACGGCAACGATCTGCTCGTCCGCCTCCGCCTCCGCGATCAGCGCGTCGGCGAACACCCTTGTGTATTGCGGCGGGCCCGGGGGCGCCTTGCCTTGTTCCCCGGTGATCACGTTGAACTTGCTGACCGCGTGGTACTTGTCCGGGCTGGCCTCCGCCGGGGCGTAGCCGTGGCCCTTCTTGGTGATGACGTGCAGCAGGATCGGCCCGGCTTCCTCCGCTTCCCGCAGGTTGCGCAGCACGGGCAACAGGTGATCCAGGTTATGCCCGTCGATGGGGCCGACGTAGTAGAAGCCCAGCTCCTCGAACATGGTGCCGCCGGTCAGGATGCCGCGGGCGTACTCCTCGGCCCGCCGCGCCGTGCGCTGGATGCCGCGCGGGAAGTGCGTCGCCATGCGGGACGCGAGGTCCCGCAGGTTGAGGAACGACCGGCTGCTCATCAAGCGCGACAGGTAGGCGCTCATGGCGCCGACCGGGGGCGCGATGGACATGTCGTTGTCGTTCAGGATCACCAGGAGGCGCGACTTGCGGGCACCCGCGTTGTTCATGGCCTCATAGGCCATGCCGGCGCTCATCGCGCCGTCACCGATCACCGCGACCACGTGCCGGCCGTCCTCGCCGTGCAGGTCGTGCGCCACAGCCATGCCCAACCCGGCGGAGATGCTGGTGCTGCTGTGCGCTGCGCCGAACGGGTCGTACTCGCTTTCGCTGCGGCGGGTGAAGCCGGACAATCCGCCGGGCTGGCGCAGGGTGCGGATGCGGTCGCGGCGTCCGGTCAGGATCTTGTGCGGGTAGGCCTGGTGCCCGACATCCCACAGCAGGCGGTCGCGCGGCGTGTCGAACACGGCGTGCAGCGCGACCGTCAGCTCGACGACGCCGAGCGACGCGCCCAGATGCCCGCCCGTGGTGCTGACTGCATCCACCGTCTCGGCCCGCAGCTCGTCGGCAAGCTGGCGCAGCTGGTCGGCGGAGAAGTTGCGCAGGTCGGACGGGATGTTGACGCGGTCGAGCATCGGGGTGGCGGGACGGGGTGGGAGCGGGATGCTCGCGTTCATTGGGTCACTCAGCTCCCCCCGCGGGCCATGCCGCGCGGCTAGGTGGTTTCTGGAACGGATGCGGCTGGCTCTGACGTAAAATCGTTATAATAGAACAAGTTTGGCCGCTGTCACCCACGCGCGGCCGATTGCCGGTTCGGTGCGGCAGTTGAGGCACGCCCGGCACGGGAAGCATTCCGGCCAAGGCGACTCTCGCCGCATCCCAGCGCCCGCGGCTGCGGCCGTGTCTCGGTTATCGATGGCACCACCCATGCGCGCACGTTGTCTCAACCGTGTAACACATCCCGAGACTAGCCAAACCGGCGCCGTCTCGCCAGGCCGTCCGGCTCATCTTGCCGTCATGTTGCAAACGAGCCACAGTCATGAGCCATAACCGACACATCGCTGGTTTGCGTCGCCCTGTTTTCCCAGGTGAATGCGATATGGTCAGTTGCGGCCGTGTCCGGCCATCGGAGAAAACTGCGGATGATGCGTGTGATCCTGGCCCAACCCAGAGGCTTCTGCGCCGGTGTGGAACGGGCCATCGAGATCGTGGAGCGCGCGTTGGCCAAGTTCGGGCCGCCGATCTATGTCCGGCATGAGATCGTGCATAACCGGCATGTGGTCGAGGACCTGCGCACCCGCGGCGCCGTGTTCGTGGATGAGCTGGACGAGATCCCGCCGGGTTCGATGACAGTGTTCAGCGCGCATGGCGTCGCGAAGCGGGTGGAGGAGTTGGCGGCCGAGCGGCGGCTGCCGGTGTTCGACGCGACCTGCCCGCTGGTCGCCAAGGTTCATGCGGAAGGCCGCCGCTACGCCGCGCAAGGGCGGGAGATCGTGCTGGTCGGCCATGCCGGCCATGCGGAGGTCGAGGGCACGATCGGGCAGATTCCCGGCAAGGTGCACCTGGTGCAAACGGTCGCCGACGTCCAAACGCTGGAGGTCGGCTCGCCGGACCGGCTGGCCTACGTCACCCAGACCACGCTTTCGGTCGATGACACCCGCGGCATCATCTCCGCGTTGCAGGGCCGGTTCCCGTCTATCGTAGGTCCCGACGTGCGCGACATCTGCTATGCCACGCAGAACCGGCAACAGGCGGTGCATGACCTGGCGAAGCTGGTCGATCTGATCCTGGTCGTGGGATCGAAGAACAGTTCGAACTCCAACCGGCTGCGGGAGATCGGGCAGGAGCTGGGCAAGCCGAGCTACCTGATCGACGACGCTTCCGCGCTGGAACGCGACTGGTTCGCCGGCGTGGCGTCCGTGGGCCTGACCGCCGGGGCCAGCGCGCCCGAGATGCTGGTGCAAGGCGTGCTGGATGGGTTGCGGCGGTTCCGCCAAGTGGATGTCTCCACCCTGGCGGGCGCCGCGGAAGACGTGAAGTTCAAGTTTCCGGCCGAGTTGAGCGAGGCCGAGGGGGTTTAATCGATGTCCGTTCCAATGAGGCAAGTCGCGCGTGTCGGCGCCTATGTGGTCAAGCAGCATATGCTGGGCCGCAAACGTTACCCCCTCGTGCTGATGCTTGAGCCGCTGTTCCGCTGCAACCTTGCCTGCTCCGGCTGCGGCAAGATCGACTATCCCGCGGAGATCCTGAACCAGCGCCTGTCGGTGGCGGACGCGCTGGCGGCGGCGGACGAGTGCGGCGCCCCCGTGGTGTCCATCGCCGGCGGCGAGCCGTTGCTGCACAAGGAAATGCCGCAGATCGTGGAAGGCCTGCTGGCGCGCAAGAAGTTCATCTACCTCTGCACCAACGCGCTGCTGCTTGAAAAGAAGATGGACCAGTACACGCCGCACCCGGACTTCTCCTGGGACGTGCACCTGGACGGCGACCGGGAAGTGCATGACCGCTCGGTGAGCCAGGCCGGCACCTACGACCGGGCGGTGGCCGCCATCAAGGAGGCGAAGCGCCGCGGCTTCCGCGTCAGCATCAACTGCACCCTGTTCGACGGCGCGGAGCCGGAGCGGGTGGCGAAGTTCTTCGACGACGTGATGGCGATGGGCGTGGACGGGATCATGACCTCGCCGGGCTACGCGTATGAGCGCGCGCCGGACCAGGCGCACTTCCTGTCGCGGCAGAAGACCAAGCAGTTGTTCCGCGACATCCTGACCTATGGCCGCGGCAAGAACTGGAAGTTCACCCAGTCGCCGCTGTTCATGAGCTTCCTCGCGGGCAACGAGAACTACCAGTGCTCGCCCTGGGGCAAGCCGACCCGCAACGTGTTCGGCTGGCAGCGCCCCTG
>CAXTUO010000161.1:0-7298 GCA_964247175.1 uncultured Acetobacteraceae bacterium
GCCAATCGGTCACGAACACCTCGAAACCGGCCTCCACCATGTCCTGCACCGTGCCGCGCAGCAAGGTCGCGTGATGGCCGCTCATCGGCGCGACCAGGAGGACGCGCGCGCCAGTCGCGCCGGGCGCCTGGAAGCGCAGCAGCCGGACGAAGGGCTGGTCCAGCTCAACCGTTTCGGGCAGCGGCTCCTCGCCGCCGCGAGCGGTCTTGATGTTCCATTCCGGCTTGCCGCGGGGCCGCAGCACGTCGTTCGCCACGTCGGCCCAGGCCACGACGGCGCGGGTGCCCCAGGTCAGCGCCTCCGGTCCCGGGGTCGCGCGCAGCAGGGTGCTGGCGGCGCGTGCCCAGGCGCGGGCGGGCAGCAGGGACGCCGCGGCGGCGTCGTGCAGAGCATAGATCATCGGCGTCGTGTCTCACTTTCCATGGGCAAGGCTGATCGGGGGGCAAAGCCAATCGGGGGGTGAAGCTAAGTGTCTCGCGTATTGGATATAGGGAGCGGGAGGAGCAAGTCATCTTGCGGCGGTGCGGAGCGCTTCCGCCGTGGGGCCGCCGCGGCGGCGCGGAGGCGGAGGAGCTCATCTAGCACCCGGTCCATCGTCTGCCAGAGCGGCTCTTGCCCGATGCGCTCCTTCATGATCAGCCGATGCGCGGCGAGCGTCACGTTCAGCGTGCCGCGCGTCGTTTCCGGCCGGGCGGAGCGCATCTGCACCAGCGCCTTCTCCACCTCCTCCAAGGGCAACGCCATGGCCTCGGCAATGGCGTCCGGCTCGGCGCCGGCCCGGCGCATGCGGCGCGCTTCGCTGACCTGCTTGGCCGACAGCGCGATGGCCGGGCGCAGCAGTTGCGTGCGCCGGGACATCTCCCCCGACCCGCTGCCGGGCGCCTTGCCCTTAAACGCCATCGGAACGGTCCATGCAGGCCATCATCCGCCTCGCAAGCTGATCCCGCCGTCAACCGGCAGGCGTATCGCGTCGATATAGGTAGCCTATCTGAACACCGGAACACAGCGGCGTGCGCAACGGCGCGTTCGTTCTCCTTCCGCAGCATGGCAGAACGGTGCTGCTTGGGGCCAGGATGGCATGTCGGGATGAAGGCCGGGTAAACGCCGCCCCCGCCGCGGGAAAACCCGGCAGTGCAGGGCGCGTTGACCTCCGGTCGCGGCGGGCGGCATTGCGCCGGGCAACGCCCGACACTAGCCTTGCCGCCCTGGGGAGACATCGGCATGTCAAGCAACGATTTGGAAACGATTGCGGCCTCCATGCAGGATGCCCTGCACCGCGCCTATGCACTCGGCCGGAGCGACGCGCTGCGGCGGGTCGTGGAGCTGGTCCAGGAGGACGAGCTTGGGGCGAAGACGGTTGCGCTGCTGGCCCACAGCAAGCCGCCTGCCGTGGAGGCGCCGCGCCCGGAAACCCAGCAGATCGAGGCCCAGCCGATCCGCTTGCTCCACGCGGAGGCCGACTCTGAGGCCGAGACTGCCGCCGCCCCGGGCGAGGCCGCGCAGAACGGCAACGCCGAGCGTGCCGACGCGCCCCGGCGGGAGGAGCGGACTCCGCCCGCTTCCATGAAGGACTTCCTGCTGGACTACCTTTACCCGCTCGGCGGCAAGAAGTAGGGGTTTCCATGTCGGTTGAAGCACACCACGCCCGGGCCTTGCTGGAAGATGCGCAGCTTGCGCTCGACGGCGTGCACCGGGCGGCCATCGCGGCGAATGCCGGCGAGATCCGGCGCGGCCTTGCTTTGGCGATCACGGCGTTGCGGGAGGCCGGGTCAGCCGGGCTGGGCGCGGACGCGGACCAGGCCATCGGGAGCGTGCGGGCCACCCTGGAAGCGGCACGGACCGACCTCGACGGCGGCGCCCTGGTGGAGATGGAAAAGCTGATCGAAACGGCCCGCAGCAGCCTGGCGAAGCTCTGACGGCCGCTACGGTTGCGTCGGCTTGGTGTCCGGCGGAGTCGCGGCGTAGATCGTCAGGTCAAGCTGGCGTCCGGTGGAGTAGTCGATCCCGGCAACCTGCCCCAAGGCCCGGGGGGTCACGCCCTGGGCCTGCATCTGGGCATGAAACGCCGCCTGTTCCCGTCCGCCGATCAGCGCGAGGCCGCAGGATTGATGGCCCGCGAGGTAGTCGGCGGCGGACACGGCGTTGACCAGTTTCGTGTTCCCGCCCGTTTCGAACACCAGGCTCGGCTCGCTGTAGGAGGCCGACGCCAGCACGCTGTCCGGGCAGGGCCGCACCGCGGCGACCGCGGCGGCGATGCGGGGGCTGAGCCAGATGACGGACAGGTTGGGCAGCACCAGCGCGTATGTGCTGGCGAACAGCACCAATGCCGCGCCGCCCGACCAGGCCATCGCCCGGCGCGGCCGGAACCGCCACGCGGCCCGCAACGCCAACGCCGTCAGCCCCGCCCCGGCCAGGCTCGCCAGGATGGGAAGCGCGTCGATCCGGCGCTGCAGCACCCAAAGCAGCACCGGCCCGGCTACGGCGAGCGCCAGGCCGGCCAGCAGCCAAGCCGCGCCGTAAATCCGCCCCACCCAGCGCCACACCCGGCCGAACCGCCACGCGCCCGGCGCCAGCGCAGCGGCGGCGGTCAGGCAAGCGACCGCCGGGTAGGTCGGCAGCACGTAATGCGGCAGCTTGGTCGCCACCGCCTCGAACAGCAGCCAGGTCGGGACGATCCAGGCCAAGAGGAAGCGCACCTCCGGCGTGCGCCGCCGCGCCCAGGCGAAGGGGATGGCCAGCACGGCGAACAGCGATCCCGGCCAGAAGCTCAGGAGAAACACCGCGAGGTAGTAGCCCGGCGGGAAGCCATGCGCCTGCTGCCCTTGGGCGACCTTGCCAAGGAAGTTGTCCCCGACCGACCGCGCGAAGAAGTCGCCGCCGCTGGCGACGCCGATCGCCACGCACCATGGCAGCACGACTGCCAGCATCAAGGGGATGCCCCACCGGGCATGCAGGCCCCGCAGCCAGGCGGCGCGGCGCTCCGTGGCCAGCAGGCCCCCGATCGTGCCCCAACTGACCAGCAGGATCAGCGGCCCCTTCAGCATCAGCCCGGCGCCCAGCGCGGCCCAGTGCGCCGCCGCCCAGCGCCGCCGGGTCGCGATGCCCGCGGCGGCGTCGAGGTGGATGCGCAACAGGCTGGCCTGCGCCACGAGGACGGCGGCCAGCAGGGTGGCGTCAATCTTCGCCATCCGCGCCTCCGCCCCCAGCAGCAGCGACGCCGCCAGCAGCAGCCCTGCGGCGGTGCCGACGGAGGCGCCGAACAGCGTGCCGCCGATCCATCCCGTGAGCAGCACGGCCACGGTGGCGCCGAGGAGGGACGGGATGCGGTAGGCCCAAGGCTCACGCGCGGCCGGGTCGCTGAACGCCGCGACGGACAGGGCTTCGAGCCAATAGATGCCGGCGGGCTGCAGGTAACGCGGCTGGTCCTGGAAGCGCACGTCGATGAAGTCGTGGGTTTCCAGCATCTGCGCCGTGGCCTGCATGTAGCGGGACTCGTCGCGGTCGATGGCCGGCAGGCGGGCGCGGCCCGGCAGGAACAGGATCAGCGCGGCCAGCGCCAGCAGCACGGTGTGCCACGGCCGGAGCGGCTTGCCGGTGCTCAGGACTCCGTGACCTTGTGCGGGACCGCCGTGCGCCGGCGCAGCCAGATCACGCCGAGCATGTCGCCGATCCCCACCAGGGCGCGGCCGAAATTGGTGTACTTCGACCGTCCCCGCAACCGCGCCCGGTGCGCCACCGTCTTGCACAGCAGCGGGTGGCCGTAGGCCTGGAACAAGGCCGGCAGGAAGCGGTGCATCCCCTCGAACGCCGGCAACCGCAGGAAGTCGTCGCGCCGGAACGCCTTGAGGCCGCAGCCGGTGTCCGGGCAATGGTCGGCCAGCACCGCCTGGCGCAGGCCGTTGGCGAAGCGGGTGGCGATGCGCCGGGACAGCGTGTCGTGGCGGCGGACCCGGATGCCGGCCACCAAGGGCGCGGCACCCGGTGCGGCGAGGCCGAGCGCCAGCATGTCCGGGATGTCGGCCGGGTCATTCTGGCCGTCCCCGTCCATGGTCGCGATCCAGTCGGCGCGCGCCGCCGCGATGCCGGTCCGCAGCGCCGCCGTCTTGCCGCAGCGCCGGTCGTGCCGCAGCAGCCGCAGGCCGGGGTGGGCCTCCGCCATCGCCGCGATCCGCTCGGCGGTGGCATCCGTGCTGCCGTCATCGACGAACAGCACCTCGAACGGCTGCAGCCGGTCCAGCGCCGCTGTCAGCTCATCGAGCACGGACTCGACGTTCTCGGCCTCGTTGAACACCGCGACGACCACGGTTAAGCGCGGCTGAGCCAGCGACCGTGGCTCGGGGTGGATGGGCGCGGCTTCCATTCGGGTGATCCCTGGCACGTTCCGGGCGGCTCCGGCGACAGAACAGCGCCGCCGGGTCCGCGTAAACCGCCTGCATGGCTCAGGATCGGCAGCGCCGCAATGGTTGCGGCCCAAAGAGTTGACGCCGCCGGCAAAGGCGCCTGCGCGCCCGTCCTCCCGCAGATCGCCGTTTGAGTTGCGGGCGGCACCAAGGCGAGCACCGGCGAGGACCGATCAAGCGGCAGACCCGAAACGTTTCGGCCATCCATGCCTTGTCAAGGGCAATCTGCGGCGGCGGCAAAACCGCTTGGGCTGCCGGGCGTTGGACTGCCCACGGAGGTCGTCGCCCGGAATGCACGCGAAATCGGTCACGTTCGTCAACAAGGTGCTGCTGGTGGCCGCCGCGTTCGGGCTGGCGCTGTTGCCCGGCGGCTGCGTGGGCGTGCCGCAGACGTTCCATGTGGCTCACCCTGCAGCGCCGGAGCGCACCCCCCCATCCCGGGTTTCGCAGCGGCCCACATCCGCCCCGGCGGCCTCCACCCTGTCCGACAGCGAGAAGCGCCGGTTGTTCCGGGATTTCCAGCAATCCCAGGACGTGAAAGACGAAGCCGCCACGATCCAGGCGCCGGCGCCCTAGGCCATGCTGGATGACATCGCCTCCGTTGGGACACAGCGGCGCTTGCCCGGGCAGCTCGACGCCCGCCCGTTCACCGCCCTGCTGCAGGACGACGATCATCTGCGGGACATTGAGCTGGCCCGGTTGCTGTCCAAGCTGACCCGCCCTGACGTGCGCGTGGTCCGCATGGGCAACTCGATGCGGTCCCGGCTCATGCTGGAACACATCCTGATCCAAGTGGCGGGGCCGGATGGCAGGATGCCATTGGAGGACGGCGCCCGCCGGATTGTCCGCACCATCGCTGAACGGCAAGGCCGGGAAACACGCGTCGTCCTGCTGATCACCCAGGCGGAAACGCTGCACTCCAAAACGCTGCGCCTGCTGCAGGCGATGCAGCCGTACTTTGCCGAAAACGGCCAGCCAACGCTGCAAGTGGTGTTCGTCGGACGCCAGGCGTTTCGGGCGTTGCTGGACGGGCGCGGCATGGCGCCGTTGCAGGACGCCCTGGGTTTCCAGCCGCAAGCTGCGAGCGTGCCGTCGGCAATGCCGGACAGCGTGCCTGCGGCTGAGGCGGACTCATGCCCGATCCCGAGTGCGCCGGAGCTGGGCCAGCCATCCGCGCCTGTGGATTTGGCGGTCGAGACCGGCGTTTCGGATGAGGAGGCGGGCCATTCCGGCCCAATGCCTACGTTTCCGCTCCCGCCGGGTGGGGCGGGAAGCGGTGTCGCGTCCGTTCCGGCGGCACGGCGCCGGCACAGCCTGGCTTTGGGCTTCGCGGTGTTCGCGGCCGTGGCCCTGGCCACGTACATGGGTCTGCATGCGGCGTTCGACCGGGGAGCTCAGGCGCGGGGGGGCCTGAGCGTGGTGCACCCAGCCGAACCGCCTGTTGCCGTCCCTCCTGTTGCCGTATCGCCGGCATTGCCCGTGCCCCGCCCCGCGGCCCAGCATCCGCAAGCGCCTACGCCGGCACCAGGCCCGGCCCCTGCTCAGATCCTGCCTCCAGACCCGGGCCGCAGCCGCAACACGCTTCCCGCCGCATCGCCGTCGCGCGTCGTCATCCATGTGCCGTCCGGGTCCGAAAAGGCGGAAGCGTTGTCGGCGCAGCTGCGAGTTGGCCTCGGTTCGCGGGTGGGCGCCGTTGAAGCCCGGCGCGTGGCGGACACGCCCGACCGGCCGAGCATCCGCTACTTCCATCCAGGCGACGAGCCTGCCGCGCATCAAGTCGCCGGATGGGTGGCGGACGCCGGGCTGGTTTGGACGGTGCAGGACTTCTCCACCTTCCTGCCGCGGCCGTCGCGCGGCACGATCGAGGTTTGGCTGCCGAGGTCATAACCGGGGAGCCGGGGCGTGGATGGCCGCCACGCCGGCCAGCGAGGGTTGGACCGTGGCGCGGCGTGGCCTATTTGCTGAAAGCCGGGGTAAGCCTGGGCTGGTTTGCAAAAAGGCCTGAGATGACTGTTCTGCCGGACGTGCCTGACGCAGTGCGGTCCTCCCCGGTGATGACCACGCGGCTTGCCATCCTCCTGGCCACGGCCGGCGGGCTGATCGTTGCCAACCTTTACTATGCCCAGCCGCTGGCCGGCTTGATCGGCCCGGCGCTCGGCCTGTCGCCCGGGGCCGCTGGCCTGATCGTGACGCTGACCCAACTCGGCTACGGCCTGGGACTGCTGCTGATCGTGCCGCTCGGCGACCTCGTCGAGAACCGCCGCCTGATCCTGCTGCTCGGCGCCGCCAACATCGCCGCCCTGCTCGGGGCGGCGCTGGCCGGGTCTCCCGCGCTGTTCCTGGGGGCGTCGCTGTGCATCGGCCTCAGCTCCGTTTCCGTGCAGGTCCTGGTGCCCTACGCCTCGCATCTGGCGCCGGAAGCGACGCGCGGCCAGGTGGTCGGCAACATCATGAGCGGCTTGATGCTCGGCATCATGCTGGCCCGCCCCGTCGCGAGCCTCATCGCCCATCAGGCGTCCTGGCGCGCGGTGTTCGTGCTGTCCGCGTCGGTTTTGCTGCTGGTGAGCCTGGTCCTGGCCCGCGCGCTGCCGAGGCGGAGGCCGGCGTCGGGCATCGGCTACGGGCACCTGCTGCTGTCCATGGCCCGGCTCGCCCGGACCACCCCCGTCCTGCAGCAGCGGGCGCTGTGCCATGCGGGGCTGTTCGCCGCCTTCAGCCTGTTCTGGACCACGGTTCCGTTCCTGCTCGCCGGGCCGGCCTACCGCTTCTCGCAGGCGGGCATCGCGTGGTTCGCGTTCGCCGGCATCGCGGGCGCCGTGGCCGCGCCCATCGCGGGCCGGCTCGCGGACCGGGGCTGGAGCCGGGCCGCGACGGTGTTTGCGATGCTGCTGGTCGCGG
>CAXTUO010000162.1:0-7272 GCA_964247175.1 uncultured Acetobacteraceae bacterium
CAGATGACCCGGCGCTGTTCGAGCTCGAAGGCACGCACCGCACGCAGCCCGATCCCACCATCACCGCCGCCAACGCGGCTTCGCGCTTGTTCCTGCGGGTCGAGCGCCAAATGCTAAGCCGGCTGCCAAGCAGCGGCTTCGTGTTGTTCACCATCCGAGTGCACAGCTACAAGCTGACCCGGGTGCTGGCGCAGCCCGGCGCCGCAGCCCGCCTGGCCGCGGCGCTCCGCGCTTTGCCGCCAGCCATGGCCGCTTACAAAAGCCTGCCGCGGTTCAGGGATGCGCTACTCAGCCACCTTGGTGCGGTCCCGTAAGTGAACATGTGTTCGCTTCAGCCGCACGGGAGACGCTGACGTTTGGAACCCACTGGATCGCTGGTCTGCTTGTCGCACGAAATCGGCCGCTCCCGTGCAGGCGCAGGCCTCACGGCACCCGGTTGACAACCGTGCCGCTGCACCAAAGCGCGCCGCTGCGCAGGCCGGCCGGGCTGCTCGGGCAGTTCGCCAGGCTGAGCTGGCCGTATACTTCGGTTGTCCGGGCGATCACGGCGAGGTTGCCGCTGCCATCCTGCCGTCCGGCTCCGCCGAAGCCGATGATCCGGCTGTCATAAGCAGGGGCCGGGTTGCCGGAGGTGTGAAAGTCGATATGCGGCGTGCCGCCCGCGTTCGGCCGCCCGATCTGCGTCGAGCCGTCCGACCCGTCGATGCCGAACGCCCCGAAGAGGTAATGCCCGTTCGCCGCCCCTGTCCCGGGCCGCATGACCGCGCCGTTGGCCGCCGTCGTTCCGGCCAGCATCATCTCGCCATTGATCGAGTTGGAGGCGAACCGGCTCAGGCCGCGGGCATCGCTGCCGAGCGGGCCGCAGGTGTTGCAGAAGTTGCCGACCACGGTGGCGTTCGCGGTCTGCCCGGCGATCTCCACGAACCCGCCCGTCATGCCGTCGGCCGCGTTGCCCACCACATCGGCCGACATCTGGCTGTCGAAGGCAGTCGTGTTGCTGATCCGGAGGAACCGCATGCCGGAGGAATTGCCGCGGCCCAGGATGTGGTTGCCGGTGAAGTGGTGCCGGGCGCCGTTCGTGAGGTCGAAGGCGATGAAGTCGTTGGCGGCGGCCGGGTCGTTCGCCAGGAGGTAGTTGTTGACAAAGGTGATCGAACTCCAGCCGTTCGCGGTCACGACCGAGTGCCGCACATCCCAGTGCGAGGTCGTGGACGCGATCAGATCGTTGGACAGGCTGGCGCTGCTCGCCACGATTCCGTCCTGCGCGCCGACGCAGGAGCTGTTGCTGATCCCGATGCCCTGCAAGTACTCACCGAGCCGGTAGCACGTCTGCGCATACTCGATTTCCGTCCGCGTGACGTTGAGGCCGCCGCCGTTGAACCCGGCGGCCGAGGACATGACGATCCCCGCACCCGTGCTGCCCGCCTTGTAGGCCGCATGGAAGTAGAGGTTGTCGACCAGCGCCGTGCTGATCTTGTTCAGCACGATGCCGTTCTGGAAGCCGCCGCCGGTTCCGTCGCCGCGCACCACGAGGTTCTCAAGCTGCACCTGGCGTGACCCGGGGTTGACCGCCGCAGTGCTGGATACGGTGACGGCATTGCGCCCCTCCGTCGCCGTCCCCCGCACCAGCGACAGCCCGGCCATGTGGAACAAGGCGCCGGACAGGTTGGCCGTGCCGCTGCGCAGCCAGGCGTTGGCCGAGGACAGGGTGACAACCACGCCGTCCGTGTCCGCGGTGAACACCAGCTCGGACACGTCGGCGCCCGCGCCCTCGATGCTCAGCGCCTGGTTGTGGACGAGCGCCGCAGACAATCCCTCCGACAACAGGCAGCGCCCGGCGGGCACCCGGATCGTCGTGCCATAAGGCCGCAGGGCCGCCCGGGCCAGCGCCGCACGGAACGCCGGCGTATCCGTCTCCCTATCGGCGCCGTCGCACGCCGCACCGAGCCGGCGCACGTCGATCACGCCGTTCTCAAGCGCCGCCAGCGCCTTGGCCGCACCGCCCTTGATGGCCTCCGCGATGCCGGCGTCCAGGTTCGCGGCGCTCACGGGCGTGTCGGGCCGCGGCACCTGCGCCGCCGCGACGGGCGCCAGCAGGAGCGCCAGGAGCAACCGCATCCAAACCATCTTGAAACCTCCGTGGGAACACCAGGCAATCCCTGCGTGCTTCCATGGCGACTCCGTTCACCTCAAGCGAAACCTCACGAACCAGTCCACGAAGCGTGGCACGCCCACCGCCAGCGGCGTTGTGGGCCGGTAGCCGACGTGCCGCTCGATGGCCGAAAGGTCGGCGCAGGTCTCGGCGACATCCACGGCCGGGCGGGGTTCCGACCGCACCACCGCCGGGCGGCCCAGGCTGTGCTCCAGCAGCCGCACCAGCTCCGACACCGGCTCCCCGCGGTTGTTGCCGATGTTGAACAGCCGGGGCGCCTCGCCCGCCCCCGGCACGCGGTCCAGGCACGCCACCGTGCCGGCCACGATGTCGTCGATAAAGGTGAAGTCCCGACGCAGCGCCCCATGGTCATACAGGGTGATCGGCTCCCCCCGGCGGATCGCCTCGGCGAACTTGAAGTAGGCCATGTCCGGGCGGCCCCACGGCCCATACACCGTGAAGAACCGCAGCCCGGTCTGCGGCAGGCCATACAGATGCCCGTAGGCGTGGCTGACCAGCTCGTCCGACCGCTTGGTCGCCGCGTAAAGCGACACGGGCGCATCCACCGGGTCGGTTTCGGCGAACGGCAGCTTGGCGTTGCCGCCATACACGGAGGAGGAGCTGGCATACACCAGGTGCTCAAGCCGCGGCAGCCGCCGCGCCGCCTCCAGCACGGTGACGTGGCCCATGACGTTGGACGCAACGTAGGCGTAGGGGTCCACCAGGGAATGGCGCACCCCGGCCTGGGCGGCCAGGTGCACCACCCGGGTGGCCTGCCGCTCCCGGTCGAACAGCGCCAGCATGGCGGCCTGGTCGGCGATGTCGAGGCGCTCGAAGCGGAAGCCGCGCTCGGGCGCCAGCCGCGCCAGCCGGGCTTGCTTCAGCCGGACGTCGTAGTAGTCCGACAGGTTGTCGAGGCCCACGACCGCCTCGCCCCGGGCCAGCAGCGCACGACAAACGTGATAGCCGATGAACCCCGCCGCCCCCGTCACAATCGTCGCCACGGAACCTCCGATACCCTGAAGCCGCTTGCAGATCGCAAGCCGCTCGCACCCCGCGTTGGGCCAAGCCGGACCTTATACCACGGAACTGCTGCCGCGGCGGACCCATCCGCGGCCGGGGGCCTGGCCTACCCGGCCTGGCGATGGCCTGACAGCGCGCGCTCGACCGCCGCCTCCGCATGGATGCGGGTCGTGTCGAACAGCGGCACCGGGCTGTCGCTTGCCATGACCAGCAGCATGATCTCGGTGCAGCCCAGGATCACCGCCTCGGCGCCGCGCCCAACCAGCCGGGCGATCACCGCCCGGTAGGCGTCGCGCGATGCCGGCTCGACCCGGCCCTGCACCAGCTCGTCGTAGATCACCCGGTGCACCGCCGCGCGGTCCTCGGCTTCGGGCACGATCACGTCGAGGCCGCCGCGCCGCAGCCGTTCCTTGTAGAAGTCCTGCTCCATGGTGAACGCCGTGCCGAGCAGGCCGACGCGGCTGATCCCCTGTGCCTTTATCCGCTCCGCCGTGGGGTCGGCGATGTGCAGCAATGGGATGCGGACCGCGGCCTGCACCTGGTCGGCCAGGCGGTGCATGGTGTTGGTGCAGATCAGGAAGAAGTCGGCGCCCCCGCGCTCCAGCCGCTGCGCCGCGTCGATCAGCAGCGCCGCCGCGTCGTTCCAGCGGCCGGCGTGCTGCAGCGCCTCGATCTCGCCGAAGTCGAACGACCACATCAGGCAGCGCGCCGAGCGCAGGCCGCCCAGCTTGTCCCGCACGGCTTCGTTGATGATGCGGTAGTACTCGGCCGAGCTTTCCCAGCTCATGCCGCCCATCAAACCGATGACGACCTGCTGCGGCATGATGCGCTCCTTGACGAGGCCGCCAGCATGGGCGGAGGCTTAGGTGATGACCGCTTACCCGTTTGTGACGCCCGAGCTGAGAAGCAGCTCGCGAGCTCATTCGACATGCGTTATAGATCGTTTCTTGTTTGATTATGAATTGGGTTTGGGCGATGCCATGGCGCAGCGGACGGCGCGGACGGCGAAGTACCACGCTGGCTGGTCATGCCAGGAATTTTGAACAGGAACTCTGATACGATGGAAGCGCCGCAGCGAGCTTTCAGTAAAGCTCGGCATGAGAGTCCTGCTGCTGCAGCCGTTTCGCAGACGCCAACAACGCCCAAATTCACCAATGGCGTCCTCAAGCGGGTTGTGACATTCCTCGCATTTCCTGTTTTCTACGCGCTTAACCGGCCGAGTCTGCAAATCCTGGCGGAAGGTGCCTACGACTTCGCGCTTCGCTGGAATGGCTTTGCCATCGGGTTTCCGGGCCGACATGGGCTGAGCCATGCGGAGGAGCGGTTCTTGAGCCGCCGCTTGCCGGGCATGAGAGATGGTATGCTGTTTGATGTCGGCGCTAACCACGGGGCGTATACGCGGTTCCTGCGCCGGCTCGCGCCGGAGTCGCGCATCCATGCGTTCGAGCCGCATCCCAAGACTTTCGCCTCCTTGCAGCAGCGTGCCGCTGGGCCGCAAACCACGCTGGTCAACATGGCCGTTTCCGACAGCAGCGGGACAATGCAGCTGCACGATTTTGCGGAGGCCGATGGCTCCACCCAGGCCAGCCTTGCACAAGCCTCAGTCGGCATGTTCGATCATGACACGGTGTCGCATACGGTCGAGGTGACGACGATCGACGCCTACATGGCACAGGCGGGAATCAGCGCGATTGATCTTCTCAAGATCGACACCGAAGGATTCGACCTCAACGTGTTGCGCGGGGCAAAGGGCGCCCTGGACAGAGGCGCCATCAAGGTCATCCAATTCGAATTCATCCCCGCAGACATCGCGATGCGTGTCACCATGCGCGACTTCTTTGAAATCCTGCACGATTACAAGCTGTTCCGGCTTTGCCTGAACGGGGACTTGATGCCACTCCGGCGCTACGACGCGTGAAGCGATGCGAAATCTACGTGACCCATAACATCATCGCCATGCGCAGAGACTGAGAAAGCGGCCGGCGGGAAAACCTACCGCTGCATCTGCATGACGCGGTCCATCGGCAGCATGTTGTGGTTCAGATGGCTCATGATCCACAGCGATCCGCCGATGAGCAGGAGAACGATCAGCACGCCGAAGGCGAGCGCCATGACGTTGTTGACGTTGTCCGGCCCGGTCGTGATGTGCAGGAAGAACACCAGGTGCACGCCCATCTGCGCGAGCGCCAGCACGAACAAGGCGATGGGAATGCTGGGCTGCCAAACGAGCGAGGTGCCCGCGACGAAGAAGGACACGCCGGTGAGCAGCACCGCAAGCAGCAGGCCGATGATGTAAGTACGGAGTTCGTCCGCGACGTTGTGGCCGTCCTCCTGCTTGTCGCCGGGCGCCCGGTCCCCTTCGTGCTGGTCAGGCCGGCGCGCGGCGTAGTCATGCACGGCTTGGCTCATTGCCCGGCTCCCATCAGGTAAACTATGGAGAACAACCCGACCCAAACGATGTCGAGCGCGTGCCAGAACAGGCTGAAGCACAGGACACGGCGGAGGATATCTTCGCGGTAGCCCTTGGCGAACACCTGGGCCATCATGGTCAGCAGCCAAAGCAGCCCGGCGGTCACATGCAGCCCGTGGCAGCCCACCAAGGTGAAGAACGCCGACAAAAAGGCGCTGCGCTGCGGGCCGTTGCCGCCGGCCACCATGCCGGCGAACTCGCTCAGCTCCAGGGCGATGAAGGCGGCGCCGAGCACGAAGGTCGCCGCCATCGCGCCGTAGAACCAGGTGCCCCGGCGCGCTTGAAGGCCGACCGTCGCGATCCCGCAGGTGAAGCTCGACAGGAGCAGGCAGCCGGTTTCGATCGCGGTGTTGCGGAGGTCGAACAGCTCTCGCCCCCCCGGGCAGCCCGCAGTTTCCCCGGACAGCACCGCATAAGCCGCAAAGAACGCGGCGAACATGATGATGTCGCTGAGCAGGAAGATCCAGAAGCCATAACCGACGATGATGCGCTTGGACGCCGGCCCGCGTTCCGCGTGCTCCGTGTTGTGCGCCCGGTCCTGGGACCTGCCGCCATGCCCAAGCTGGTTCTGGTCCGGGCGGGACGGGGGAGGCGCCCTGCCGCCGCTGTCCGGGCGCAACCCGTCCGGCGAGAAGCCAGGCAGGGAGCCTCCTGGTCCGGGGCCAGGCCCGGCAGGGATTGCCACGTCGCCCCGCACTCTGAACGGCAAAAGGAAGGCTGCCGTCACGACGGCGCCGCCAAGCAGCGGCTTCCACCAGCCATGGCGAGCTGGGGGCCGCGCCTGCGATTGCGCTTCCCGGCTGGCGCTATCCTGGGCTTCCTCAGAAGGCGGGGTCATTGGGCGGCCTGCAGGCTGGCGTACGCCCGGCCGACTGCTGCCCGATGGAGCCGGTCGATGCGGGCCACCTCATCCGCCGGGATGACGTACTCGCTCCGGTTCCGCCAGGCGAACACCACGAAGGTGGCAAACGCGCCCATGGCGCCCAGGGCCACCATCCACCATATGTGCCAGATCAGCGCGAAGCCCATGACGGTGGCGAAGAACGCGCAGATGAAACCGGTCGGGCTGTTGCGCGGCATCTCAATCTCGTCGTACTCCGGCTCCTCCTCCGCATGCGCCTGCTCGCGCCCGCGCTCCTTCATGCCCCAGTAGGCGTCCTCGCCCATCACCTCGGGCAGCACGGCGAAGTTGAAGGCCGGCGGCGGGGAAGCGGTCGCCCATTCCAGCGACCGCCCGTCCCAGGGATCGCCGGTGAGGTCGCGCAGGCTTTCGCGGTTGCGGATGCTGACCACGAGCTGCGCGACCTGCAGGACGATGCCGGCCAGGATGATCAGGGCGCCCAGGGCTGCGACCAGCAGCCAGGGCCGCCAGGCCGGCACGTCGTAGTGCTGCATCCGGCGCGTCATGCCCTCCAGCCCCAGCACATAGAGCGGCATGAACGCGACGTAGAAGCCGACGAGCCAGCACCAGAAAGCCCACTTGCCCAGGCGCTCGTCCAGGCGGAAGCCAAACGCCTTGGGGAACCAGTAACTGTAGCCGGCGAACGCGCCGAACAGCACGCCGCCGATGACGACGTTGTGGAAGTGCGCCACCAGGAACAGGCTGTTGTGCAGCACGAAGTCCGCC
>CAXTUO010000163.1:0-2286 GCA_964247175.1 uncultured Acetobacteraceae bacterium
CTGTGTGCCCAATGCGTCCGCCAGAACCGCCCGGCCGATGGTCCGCAGCTCTTCCTTGGTGGGAGTGGCGTTCATGGGCGCCTCCCTGGCAGCGGGACGGTTGACGGATTGGACAGTCCCCAATCTATGCAGGCGCCCACCTCCGCAGCATCGTCCTTGCCGGCGGCCTCCGCCGCCCGCGCCAGCCCGGCCCGCATGTCGGCGGCGGTCAGCAGCCCGGCCTCTACGAACCGGGCCAGGTTGCGCGCCTCCGCGATCAGGGTGGGGTGGCGCTTGGTGGCGGTGGCGATACGCCCGGCGGCGATCTCCAACGCGGCGCGGGCGTAGCGTACAGCTTGCACGGGTGGCATCTTCGGCGGGGGCATGGGAACACGCGGCGGCGGTGCCAACGCCTCGGGGGAGGGAACGGCCACCGCGGCGCGTCCGGGCATGAACAGCAGCCGGGCCGGCAAGGGGTCCGCCATGCCGAGCGCCAGCACTGGCGCAGCCGTGTAGATCGGCTGCACCGCGCTGAACACGCTGGGGTCGGCAGGGGTGTCCCGCAACCATCGTTTCAACTCGCGTCCCCACGTCGGACGGTTCAGCCATAGCCACAGCCGCAAGCGGAGGTCCGGGCGCAAGCCGTGGTTGGCGCTTGCCTGGACGATGCAGGCAACGGCATGGAACGCCGGCGGCAGGGTTGCCAAGGCGATGCAGGCGCAGCCGGACAGGTCGGCGGCAGGGACGCCCGCCGGCAACATCACCCCTTCCATATCAAGCGCCAGCCATTGCCGGGGTACGTCTCGCAGGGTCGGCAGCTCGCCCGTGTTCTTGTCGCGATGCAGCAAGCGCCGGATGCCCGCGGCACGGTCGCCGGCCAGCAACTCGCCGCGGATGACACAGCACTCCGACCGGGCCATAAGTCGGCGCAGCAAGGCAAGGAGGTCGGTCAGGTCGGCAACAGGAACCGTGTAGGCATCGAGAATGCGGGTACGGTCGTAGCCGTCTGCTCGGCCGTCGGGGTGCAGCAGCTTCGCCAAGCGCCGCCTGCGGGCGTGCAACACGGTCACGGTGTCGAGAACGGGCGCGGTCATGCCGGCACCTCAGATGCCCGGATGCGAGCCTCAAAGGCGAGGTGTGCCGCCGCTTCGGCCTGAGCAGCGCGGCCCTGCGACAGCAAGATGTCAGCTCGCCGGTCGTGGTATATGGCGAACGCCAGCGCCGCACCCGGGTCGCTCGGGATCGCCAGATGTGGCAAATGGGCGGTTGGACGCGGATCGGTGAGGGTCGGCCAAGTCGGACGGCAGAATGCGGAAAACTTCATTGTGCGCTGTTTCCATTCGGAACAGGCGCGTAAGCAGGCATTGAACGGTTCGGCAGCAAGCAGTATATAGCTTTTTGAGAAGTCTGCGTTGCTCAACGATCCGCCCCGGTGCCGGCCAGCGCCGGGGTTTTCGTTTCAGGCAACCTGCTTCGTGCGCTTAGCGCCGTGCGGGCGGATTGTGGCTTGCGGGAGGCTGCCCAGCCAAAGCAGCCCGTGCTGCACGTCGATCAACGTTTTCGCGCCAAGCTTTACAGCTCGTAGGTGGCCAGTGCCCAAAGCTTCGTAGGCTTTGGACCATCCCATGCCGGAGATGCGGCACCATTCCGGGATGGCGGCGTAAGCCGGAAAACTGCGGTTAGTGAGCGAGGGACGGTCTATAACCGTGCCCAACTCGTTCATGGTGTTCACTTGCGTCCGTCCTTTTCGTTGTGGACGCAAGGGGAATAAGGTTTGGGACGGTGATCTGAAATCGCGCAAAAATGCGCGCGTATTCTTGTCCTATCAACTTTCTTCGGCGAGCTTTTTTCTCCTGTTTCCACGTAAGGAGCCGCCAACTTGGGGAAGTGGCGGCAAGGCCGCGATAATGCTGCTACGGCGGTTTGACATGTTGGCTATAAAACGAGGGGGTGGTGCCTCGTCCCCCTCGATAGAAACCATGGTTTGATCGTGGAACTGCAATGCGGTGATGCGCTGTTGGTCGATGTCGGCTTGTAACCGTTCAAGTAGGCGCCGGATTGTGCTGATCCGCTGCTGACGCGCTTTGCGTTGGGCTGGACTGAGTTTTGGTTGTGCTGCAACCCATTGTTCATAAGACGGGGTTGCTAGTTCGATTTCCTGCGGTTTATGGGCATCCGCTGTGTCAACCTGGCGGAGAGGCTGCTTGGCTTTGCCCCTGTTACGACGTTCCTGTTGCTGGTTGGCATCCAGCACCATTGCCGCACGATTGAAGACCTGCCACCGCGACAATCCGGCGTTTCCTGGAT
>CAXTUO010000163.1:2296-7270 GCA_964247175.1 uncultured Acetobacteraceae bacterium
CAATAGCATGTAGTACCCGGAATGCGTCTCTCGGGTCGAGCCGGCGGTGTCGGTTGCGACTGCCCTTTGGCCTTTCTCTTGCCTTTGGGCGAAGGTGCCGCGCTGCCGCCTCCCTCCATATCTGGTGGGCGATTTCGGTCCCATACTGCAATACAAGCCCATCAAACAGTTGCGCGGCCTGAGCTTCGGCATGGCTCCGATTGCTTGGGTGCATAGGGTGCAACTGATTCCAGCCGTTGGGCGGCGGTCCGTCATTGCTCACGCCCGGCGGCGGCCGCGAATGGACACCACGGCGCCCGCGTTCGCCGGCCGGGCCAGGAAGATTGCCCACTCCCCCATCATCTTCGCGCGCCGATCCAGCATGTCGCCGCGCCGGTATGCCGCCTCAACCTTGTCGCGCAGCGTGTGCGCCAGCGCCGCCTCCGCCACGTCGCGTGGATGCGGGGTCGCCTCCGCGCACCAGTCCCGGAAACTGGAACGGAAGCCATGCACGGTCAGGTCGGCTCGTTTCATGCGGCGGAGAACCGCCGTCATGGCCATGTTGGACAGGCCAACCCCCGGCTTGCCGCCGGGGAACACCGGATCGGTCGGCCTCGCATCCTTCGCTTGCATCTCGCGTAACACAGCCAGCGCCGCCGGGGACAAAGGCACCCGATGCTCGCGCCCGGCTTTCATGCGTTCGCCGGGTACAGTCCAGACTTTCGCCGCAAGGTCCACCTCTACCCAAGTCGCGCCGGTTACTTCGGAAGTGCGGGCGGCTGTAAGGATCGTGAACCGCAAGGCCAGCGCCGCGGTCCCCTTCTGGCCGACCAGCGCGCGCATGAACGCCGGGCACTCCCCCCAAGCCAAGGCCGCATGGTGCTGGACGACCGCGATCTTGCTCCGTTTCGGCAAAAGGTTGGCAAGGTGCCCCTTCCACCGCGCTGGGTTCTCCCCCGTGCGCCAGCCCCGTGCCGTGGCGTAGTCCAACACCGCCTCGATGCGGCCCCGCACCCGGGACGCTGTTTCCGGCTTCGCCTTCCATATGGGTTCCAGCACGCCCAGCAGGTCAGCCACCGCGATCTTGCCCACTGGCAAATCGCCCAGCGTCGGATGCGCGTAGCTGTTCAGGGTGGAGGTCCATTGCATCCGGTGCTTGGCATTGCGCCAAGCATCTTGATGCGAGGCGATGTAGAGGGTCGTCACCTCGCGGAAAGTCTTGCCCTGGCTCGCAGCTTCGCGCCGGGCCTGTTCCCGCGCCTCGATGGGATCGCGCCCGCTGTTCAGCAACTTGCGCGCGTTCTGTGCCAGGTCTCGCGCCTCCGACAGAGACACGTCGGCCTCATTGCCCAGGCTCATCTCCCTCGGCTTCTGGCCTGGCAAGGTGAAGCGGAACGTCCAGACCCGGGCGCCGGTGGGCTTGACGAATAGGTACAGGTTGCCGCCGTCGCCGTAGCGCCCGGGTGCCGTCATCTTCCGCATCGCCAGTGTCGTGAGCTTGTTCGTTGGCACCGCCGCAGCCCTCCGCCAATCAGCCCGAGTCCACATCTCGGTCCACATTTACGATGTGGACTGTAGCGGACAGGTGCGGACAGGCATAGAGGGGTGTTCAGATTAACGTATTGTGTAAACGTGTTTTTCAGACAGTGGCGGACTGGCGCGGACGCTAGTTTGGCGGACACTCTTCCGCCACCGTCGGCAAGCTCACGGCGGTTCGGCCGCCGCGCCGCCCGGCGCCCCCTCCGACCCTATGAACTGTCGCAACTCCGGGGTTTCCGGCCGGCCGAACACCGTGTTCGGCGGCCCGGCCTCCCAGATCGTGCCCTGGTGCATGAACACCACCAAGTCGGCGATACGGCGCGCGAACGCCATCTCGTGCGTCACCAGCAGCATGGTCATCCCAGCCTCCGCCAACCGCTCCAGCGTCGCCAGCACCTCCAGCGTCAGCTCCGGGTCGAGGGCGGACGTCACCTCGTCGAACAGCATCACCTTGGGCTGCATCGCGAGCGACCGGGCAATGGCGACGCGCTGCTGCTGCCCGCCCGAAAGGTTGTCCGGGTAGCTGTCCCACTTGTCCGGCAGGCCGACCTCCGCCAGCACGGCCCGGGCGATGCCCGCCGCCTCCTTGGCCGGCAGCTTCTTCACCACGCGCGGGGCGAGCATGATGTTCTCGCCCACCCGCAGATGCGGGAACAGGTTGTAGGATTGGAACACGATGCCGACATCCTGGCGGAGCGCGCGCAGGTTGCGGTCCGTGCCATCCAGCGTGTGGCCCGCGACGGCGATGCGCCCACCCTGGATCGCTTCCAGCCCGTTCAGGCAGCGCAGCAGCGTGCTCTTGCCGGAGCCGCTGCGCCCGATGATGGCGACCACCTGGCCGGCCTCCACATGAAGCGACACGCCACGGAGCACCTCCAGCGGGCCGTAGCGCTTGACCACGCCCTCAACGCGGACGACGGACATCGAGCCTCCTTTCCAGCCGGGACGCCAGCAGCGACATCGGCCAGCAGATCGCGAAGTAAAGCAGCGCCACGAGGCCGTACACCCGGAACGGCTCGTAGGTGGTGTTGTTGACGAGCTGCCCGGCGCGGGCGACCTCCACGACGTTGACGATGGACACGATGGAGGTGTTCTTCACCGCCTGCACGGCGAACCCCACGGTGGGCGGCGTCGCGATCCGCACCGCCTGCGGCAGCACGACGTAGCGGAACTGCTGTGTGCGCGTCAGGCCCAGGCTGCCCGACGCTTCCCATTGCTGCCACGGCACCGACTGGATCGCGCCGCGCCAGATGTCGGCGAGATACCCGCTGACGTAAAAGGCGAGCGAGACCGCGGCGGCGGCCAGCGGCGGCAGCTCCAGCCCGGCGAGCGACAGGCCGTAATACGCCAGGAACAGCAGCATCAGCGCCGGCACGCCCTGGATCACGCCGATGTAGCCCGCCGCCAGCCAGCGCAGCCCGCGCAAGGGGCTGACCCGCGCGATGGCGACGGCGAACCCGGTCACCCCGCCGATCAAGAGCGACAGCGCCGCGAGCGCCACCGTCCAGCGCAGCGCGCCGACAATGAACAGCACCTGGTCCGCGCCGAGGCTGTGGATCACCGCCGGCCCCCCATCAGCCGGCGCAGCCCGGACCCGCGCGGGAACAGGACCTCGCCCAGCAGCAGGAGCACGAGCCGCAGAGCCAAGGACAGCAGGAGGTAGATGGCGGTGACGGTGATGTAGGTCTCGAACGAGCGGAACGTGTCGCTCTCGACCTGCGCCGCCGATCCCGACAGCTCCTGCACCGAGATGAAGGAGCAGATGGACGTGCTGAGCAGGGTCAGCACGAACTGGCTGGTCAGCGACGGCCACACCCGGGCCAGCGCCGGCATCAGCACGACGTGGCGGAACACCTGCAGCCGGGTCATGGCGAGCGACGCCCCGGCCTCGATCTGCGACGGGTGGATGTTGTCGATCCCGGCCCGGATGATCTCGGTGGCATAGGCGCCGAGGTTGAGGGTGATGGTCAGGATCGCCGCCTGCATCGCGTCCAAGCGCAGGCCGAGCACCGGCAGGCCGAAGAAGATGATGAAAAGCTGGATCAGGAACGGCGTGTTGCGGATCACCTCGATGTAGGCGTCGAGCACCCACTGCACCGGGCGCGGGATCAGGCCGCGCGACATGGCGAGCAGGATGCCAAGCCCGAGGCCGAGCAGGATGCCGGCCGCAGACAGGGTGAGCGTCAGCCATACCCCGTCGGCGATGGTGCCCGCATGGGCGATGACCGGGCCGAAGTCGAACGCGAACGGCACCGGCCACGCCCAACCGTCAGAAGGTCGGCAGGACGGGAAGCGGGTTGCCGGTCCACTTGCGGCAGATCTCGTCCAGCTCGCCGCTGACCTTCACGAAGTAGATCGTGTTGTTGAGCCAGCGCAGCAGCTCGTCGGAGCCTTTGCGCACGGCAATGCTGTTGGGCTGCTGGAAGAAGATGAACTTGCCCTCGATGTCGGCGTCCGGGCGGTTCTTGAGGTAGTCCGCCTGCACCGTGTCCGGCACCGCCGCCGTCTCGATCTGGCCCGCGACCAGGGCCTGCACCACCGTGCTGTCATCCTCGAACCGCGTGATCTTCAGGCCCGGCACCGCCACGCGCTGCAAGGCGCTTTCCTGGCTGGACCCGCGGTTCACGCCGATGGTCTTGCCTTTCAGGTCGTCCAGCCCATGCACGGCCAGGCTTTTCTTGGCGATCACCGCCATCTGGAAGGCGTTGTAGGGCTGGGTGAAATCGACGGTCAGCGCCCGGGCCGGGGTGGGCGCCAAGGTCGCCACCAGGAAGTCCACCTTGCCCGATTGCAGCGCCGGGATGCGCGCCGGCGGCGTGAGCGGCGTCAACTCCACGGGCACGCCCATGTACTTGGCGAGGAGGTTCGCCATGTCCACGTCGTAGCCGATGGGGTTGCCCGTGCCGTCCACCATGCCCATCGGCGGCGACCCGGTCAGCACGCCGATGCGGACCTTGCCGCGCTTCACGATCTCCGCCGTTGTCTGCGCCGCAGCCGAAAGCGGGCTGGCCCCCAGCAGCAGCGCCACGCATAGCGCCGCCGCGAGCCATCGGAGATGGCGCTTGAACATCGGCATGGTCGTTTCCCCGTTCGTACTTACCGCAGGTCCAGGAGTTAGGCAGACCGCCGGGACACTGGCAAGGCGGTCCGCATCCGTGCCCGGTTCTTGAACGGCGCGGGCGATGGTAAGGCTTTGGCTCCGCTTGAGGGTTCCCGAGTGACCGTGCCCCCGTTCCGCCGGCTGTCCCCCGTCGCCCTGCTCGTCGCCGGGGCGTTCTTCATGGAGAACCTGGACGGCACCGTGATCGCGACCGCGCTGCCGCAGATGGCGCAGTCGTTCCGCACCACGCCGCCGGCGTTGGCCATCGGCATGACCGCCTATCTATTGACGCTTGCTGTGTTCATCCCGGCCAGCGGCTGGGCCGCCGACCGGTTCGGCGCGCGCCGGGTGTTCAT
>CAXTUO010000164.1:0-7255 GCA_964247175.1 uncultured Acetobacteraceae bacterium
CACGCGCCCGCGGCGCCTCGCTCCTCGCCACCCGTGACGTGGGCGGCTTCCAGGGATGCGGCGTGCGCCTCGTCAACCCTTGGAGCGCCTGAGCAGCCTTGCCGGTCCTGCCGCCCACGGCCCGGACCGGCCGCTACATGACGCAACCAATAGTTCAGCGCCGCCGCGAACTGCCTTCGATCGCGCTGCGCGCCGGAGGCGGTTGCCTCGAACACGCAGGCGCACCCGGCCTTGTGCAGGGCGTCAGTCAGACCAATGATCTCATGGCTCGCCTGGGTTCAACCGGTTAAAACCACTGTGCAGAGGTACTAGGTGGGTTTGAACAACATCTGATCGGTGATCGCTTGCTGCTCTGGTTTGTAATTGCCAATGCCCCAAGCAGTTTGATTGCCATCGGGATTGCCTCCGCCGCCTTCCGAGCCTGCGTTCCACCAACTTCCGCTGATCGGCTGCTGATTGCCGGCGAAGGTCGGCCCGCCTTGCGCGCCATCCTTGCCGTTCATGTAGTCGAGCAGGGTCGAGGCCCAGGCCTGGCTGTTGGCCGAGGTCATGTTAGATCCCATCTCACCGACCCAGACCGGGGCGATGTTCTGCGTCACGAGGAAGCCCCATTCGTCGTTCATGGCCGTCACGGCGGCTGATCCGGAGTCCACCGTCATGCCGCTGATCTCAGTCGGATAGTCGTGAACGGAATAGACGACCTTGTTCGGCGTAGTGAGCGTGACCGGATGAGCCTTGGCGCTGGTCAACACTTGCGGGTAGCCGGTGCTGTCGGGCGTGACCAGCCCTTCTGCTATGATGAGCGCGCCGGGGTCGGCAACCTCCACGGCGTTGCCCACGTCCGTGTACATCTGTTGGATATCCGTCGGACCGCCCGCTCCCCAGTTGGCGTGTTGAGCGGTCGGCTCGTTGTCCAGGTCGTAGCCGATCACGGTGGAGTTGCCGGCAAAGGTCTGAGCGAACTGCACCCAGTCTGCCTTGAACTTGGCGGCGTCCACGGTGCCGGCGACGCCAGCCCCGTCCGTGTTGTCCGTGCCGGGGCCCTTGTCGATCCACAAGCCGTTCGGCTGCTGGCCGCCTGAGCCGTCATCGGTGTGGTGGTCGAAAATGACCTTCAAACCCAGCCGTCCGGCGGCGCCGACGATCTTCTGGAAGACTTGAAGCGTGGTCAGGCCCTTGAGGTCGGCGTTCTGGCTCCAGTCCACGCCGCCCAATTGGTTGGTTCCAGCGAAAGGCGTGTTGAGGTCGGCATTGGACCAAGGAATTCGAACGGTGTTGAAGCCGTCGTCCTTGATCGATTGCAGGATGGTGCCATAGCTCGTTTTCCACAACCCTTGCAGAGCTGAGCCAGCCGGGCCGTCCGTGCCGTACCAACCAATGGAAGCGATGCGGACGGGGTTGCCGCTCGCGTCGATGATCTGGCTCCCGCTCGTGCTCAGGTAGCCCGTCGGCAACAGAGAGCCGCCGCGTGCCGAAGGAGCGAACGTCTCGGCTGTTGGGGTCGTCACGGGCGACGGAACGGTCGGCGGAACAGCCGACGCAGGGGGAACAGCAAAGTTTGCGGTGCCATTCATGCCAAGTTCTGCGGGGGTCCCGCTTATGGCCTGCCCGTCGTACGACGCCTTGTCGATATAAAGATTGCGGTCCGTACTTGATGTGCCGCCCCAGGCATCATTGATGAACGTGATGCCGATGGTGTGCGCGCCGCTGCCCCAGTTTCCCGCGATGGCGACGTCCTGCGTGGCGCCCGCCGCGTGCGAGGCCGTCGCGGCGCGGACGCCGCCGGCGGTTTTTCCGTCGATTTGGACTGTGTATTGCGCGTCGCCTTGCCAAGCATCTTCCGAGATGTGCAAGTCGAGCGTGTCTGTAGGACCTGTGAATGCGAAGCCTTGCGCGCCAGCGGCGTAAAGCCCGAGCGAACCACCAGGGACCGCAACGCCGTCGATTGCCGCGCTGTTAACAAAAAGGTTGCGGTCGGTCGCGGCCGTCCCGCCCCAGGCGTCATTGAGGAAATTGACGCTGACATTATGGGCGCCGCTCCAATTGCCCATGACGTTGACGAGCTGTGACTGTCCGGCATTGCGCAGGGCTGTAGCGGTCAGCGTCCCGCCGACCTGCTTGCCATCCACGCTGATGGTGAATTGGGCGTCACCGTTCCAGGCGTCCTCCGAAACCAGGAGCGCAAGTGTATCTTTTCCCGAACCGACGGTCAGTGTAGCCATAATGGCTGCCTCCAGGTACTGCTTTGGGCTGTAATCGCAATTCGAAACTTGAAGTTAACGACGCCTTCTATGCGAAATTAACCTCTAACTCTTTCCATACCGCAAGTTACCTGAATGGCTGTGTCATGAATTACTATAATTTATTTAAGGAGCAGTTTTCGAGACCTGCTTGAGTGGGCTTGGTTCACCGAGGCATGGCCACGATGCCGGACGGGAGCCTTGCAGGCTTGCGATTGCCGCCGGGCGACGCGGCCATCCCTCAACAGCCCTGACGACGCATAGGCTACAGAACCCTGTTAGCTTCTAGTAAACGGCAGGCTTTTGTGCTTCGTAGGCGCTTGGCCTTCTCCGATGTCATGGAAGCGTTGATGAAATCGTCTGCGACAGACCGCTATAAACGTTACGCGCGCTTTACTGGGCGGCGCGTCAGTGGCTTGTCGGGAACATTCACGTCCCTCGCAGCATGACGGCACTTGGCTCCGCGAGGCATCCAAGTCGGACGTCCCCAATTCGGACGCCCTGGACGCGTTACGTGCTGTTCGGCCTCATTTGCGTGATCACATTCACCTCGATCGACACGTTCAACACGCGGCTCACCGGGCTGACCGATGACCAAATGGTCCAGCAAGGTGCGGACATCCGCGGGCAGGTTACGGCGCTTGGCCTTTGGGTCGTGGTGCTGCTGGTGTCGTTCATCCCAGGCCTGTCGCGGTCCCGCCCCATCACCAAGGGGCTGGTTTGGCCGGGTCTCCTGCTGGTTTGGATCGTCGTCTCGCCGCTTTGGAGCGACGATCCGGCGCACGGTGTTGCCAAGGCGGCAGCCTTCTTGGTGTCCTCGCTGGCAGCTTGGCGCATGGCGTCGGTCGTGATGGTCAAGGAAATGCTGTCTTGCACGTTCTACACGCTTTTGGTGCTCTTGGCCTTGTCCTTGTTCCTGGCCGTCGCGATGCCGGACGTTGGGCTGCTGCAGCATGACTGGCAGCATGACGGCCAATGGAAAGGCATGTTCGCCACCAAGCAGGGTCTAGGGACGGTCTCGGCGGTGTTCCTCGTCTTCGCGTTCCTGCGGCTGTCGTACCGGCGGAGCGCCTTCAACCTCGCAACCTGCGCCCTCGGGCTGGTCTGCCTGCTCGGGTCCGGCTCCCGCGGTGGCGGGGTGATGGCGGTCGTGGCGGTGGCAAGCCTGGTCGTGGTCCGGCGCTTGCCGAGGTTCGCAGCACTGGTGCCCGGCATTCTGTTGGCCGGCCTGGTCCTGGGCATTCTGGAAGTCGCCTACTTCTCCGCCACCGGCAACTCCTCGATCCAGGTATTCGGGTCCGACATCAACCTGACGGAACGCACGTTCATCTGGCAATATGCCATCGGCCATTGGGGAGACCGCCCTTATCTCGGCTTCGGCCTCAACGGGTTCTGGACAAACGACGGCATCCTTTCGCTTTACCGCACCGCGCACGGGTGGGTGCTGGACAACTACCATAGCGGATACCTGGCGATCACCGTCGAGACCGGCTTGATTGGCCTTGCCTTGTTCTCCGCCGTGTCGTTCAGCCTGGCTTCCCGGCTCTGTTTTCTGCTCCTGCATGCGCGGTCGAACCGGATGAGCCTGGAGATGACCGCCGGCTACATCATCATGTTCTTCACCATCAACCTGACTGAAACCGACTTCCTCCGCTCAACCAATTTCATGGCGGTGCTCTTCACCTTCCTGGTTATCAAGACGCTTGCCATTCCGGAATCGTCGGGGGCAGCGGCGAAGGTCAGGACGATGCATGTAGAGGGCGTCCGCGTCACCGCGTGGACTGCCGTTAGTTGATCGCCGCACGGCGCATCCTGGCACGGTTCGCCATCACGGCTGCGTTGGCCGTAGGCGGCGTCGCACTCGGCCCCGCCACCGAAGCCGCCATCGCCGTTCGCCCAGCGGGCCGCGGCGGCAGCTTGTTGCCGCAAGGATGGTTGAGCACGCACGGCAGCCAGATCGTGGACGCCGGAGGCAACGTGGTCCGCATCGCCTCCATCGGCTGGTATGGCACGGATGGGCCGGCCGGCCACGCACTGCAAGGCCTATGGACCGTAAGCTACCGCGACATATGCGACAGCATCGTGGCGGCCGGGTTCAACACCGTCCGCATCCCCTGGTCGGACGTGAATCTGGACGCACAGCCACGGAACATCCGGGAAAGCGGCACGATCGACTTCACCGCCAACCGCGAGCTTGCCGGCCTGACCACATGGGACATCTTCAAAAAAATCGTGGACTACGCCGGGCGGATCGGCCTCAAGGTGGTCTTCGACCACCACACGAACGACGGGGGCGGCGGTCAGCAGCCGAATGGGCTGTGGTTCGACCTAGGGCCGGGTTCGGACGGCACGGATGGTGCCGGGCACCGCGGCACGGTGACTGCGGCGACGTTCAAGGCGAATTGGCTGCGCTTCGCGCGGCAATATGCCGGCAACCCCACCGTGATCGGCTTCGACCTGCATAACGAGCCGCATACCGGCAACTGGGGCCAGGGCGGGCCGACGGATATCTGGGCGATGTTCGTGGACGTGGGCAATGCCATCGGGGCGGTGAACCCCGACGTGCTGGTCATCTGCGAAGCCTTGCAGAAGTACCGCGGCGAAGCGCCCGAAGGGGACCTGCGCCCCGTCGCGTCAAAGCCCGTGATACTGCGCGTGCCGGACAAGGTGGTGTATTCCGTGCACTCCTACCCCCACGAGATCAGCGCCGTCGCGCCGGACAGCGGCCCAGCCGCCGTGGCGCGCTATGAGGCAGGCTGGGGCTTTGTCGCCCGGCAAGGCCTGGCGCCGGTCTGGGTCGGCGAACTCGGCGCCAGCGACCCCGGCCCGGGCGGCAGCGCCCATGCTTGGGCGACGACCTTGCTGGACTACATGAACGGCTTCCAGCCGCCGCTGTCCGGCTCTTGGTGGAACATCGGCGCCGAGGACCCGGGCGCCAACCCGAACGGCTTGCAGACAGCCTGGGGCGTCGGCCATTACCGTCCGGAACAGCTCTTCATCACGGACAGGCTGCTGTTCCGCCCTGACTAGGTGTAGCGGCGCGCAATGATATACGCCCTGGCGCGCAATCAAGGGCGGGATACCGTTGGCGAAATCAGGTAAGCGCTACAACCATCTGGACTATGAAGCCAAGCGCTGGCTGCCGGATCGGCGCCTCGTTGTCGTGGCCGACGCCAGCTTCTCCGGCATCGGCCTGATCGCGGCGCTGCGCCGCCACGTCTGCCTGGTCACCCGATTGTGGATCGACGCCAGCCTGTTCGCGCCGGCCCCGCCGCGGCGGCCGGGGCAGATGGGCCGGCCGCAGCTGAAGGGGCACCGCTTGCCGGGACTCAAGGCGGTGCTGGCCGACCCGGGCACCGTCTGGTCGCGGGTCATCGTGACAGAGTGGTATGGCGGCCGGTCGCGCGAGCTCGAGGTCGCGTCCGACGTCGCGGTCTGGTACCACTCCGGCCTGCCGCCGGCGCCGATACGCTGGGTGCTGGTGCGCGACCCCTCCGGCGAGAGCGAGTCGCAGGCGTTCCTGAGCACCGATCTCGCCGCCGAGCCGGGGCGCATCCTCGGCTGGTTCGTCTCACGCTGGCGCATGGAAACCACGTTCCAAGAGGTGCGCGCCCATCTCGGCGTAGAAACGCAGCGGCAGTGGTCCGACCTCGCCGTCACGCGGACGACGCCGGCGTTGCTCGGGTTGTTCTCCTTGATCGCGGTGTGGGGCGACGGCTATTCGACCGGCACCGCTGAGAACACTCGCTATGGCAGAGGCGGAGAATGATCAGTGCACAGGGCGACTAGCACGAGGCAAATGGCCTTCCCGCAATCCAGCAAGCTTCCCACTGTTTGGCTCGGCATCCGCCTGAATGGTCCGGCGGTAGCGAGCTGCAATCTCTCCTCGGCTTTGGACGTCCCACTTGGCGAGGATGTTGTGGACGTGGTTCTTCACAGTCGGTTGGGCGATGCACAAGCGCCGGCCAATGAGCTTGTTGGACAGTCCATCCGCCAGGAGCGCAGCGATCTCCCGTTCGCGGGAAGTCAGTGTATAGATGCCGGCCCTGGTCGTGCGCTCGCTAGAACGTGTGGACAGCCGTTTCAGCAGCAGCGCGGTCAATCGCACCGGGTAAACCACGTCCCCCGCGATAACGCGGTGAACCGCGGACACGAGATCGTCCGCCGAGGTGTCGGGTCCGAGGTAGCCGGAGATGCCGACGTCTGTCCAGGCGAGAAAATCCTCATCCCGGTCCTGCGTTGCCAGGACGACAACGCTCAGCTTGGGAACGCGAACGCGAACGGCGGCAATCAGCGTGGCGGCTTCGGGGTGCAATGCATCGACAACAGCCAAGCGGGGCCTGGTCTTTGCAACGACCGCCTCAATGGCTTCAGGCGAGGATGCGCCGAAAGCCTGGATGCCTCCACAATCAGCCAACGTCGCGGTCAGCGCTTCCCGCAAGAGGCGCACATGGGTAACAACCAGGATCATCATGCTCCGTCTCGCTGCATGAAAATGGCTTCAAAGGTAAACTCTGAAATGTGAGATTGGCTGGAAACTCTGGCCATCCAGGATGACTGTTTTACCAAGAAGCTCTTACTTGCCATTTGGCGGTTTTGCGAGATACCTTGAGAAAGGAGAAGCCTTTCTTTGCACTGTTTTCAGCTTTGTTCACATTTCTTAACTGTTTATAGCTTTTGCAGCATTGCTTATTCGTTTAGCTCTTTGCTGGGCGCGATACGGCGCTCGCAGGGAAGGAAGCTTGCGTGCCGGATACCGTGTCACCGGTTCAGCCCCGACCAAGCCCAGGCAGCACCGCCTTGTTGGCCGCGGAAGGAGCACAGCCCGGCCGGCAGCTCTCCCGGCCTGTTCTGGCGGCTGCCATACAGATCGTCGACTTCGCCCTGCTGCTCCTGGCCGGCCTGGCGACGACCATGGGCTACAAGGTCATCCTGAACGCCATTCCCACTGGGGAGCTGACCGTCGCGACCTGGATCGGCGCCAGCGCCACCACCATCGCGATCCGGAAAGCCGA
>CAXTUO010000165.1:0-7232 GCA_964247175.1 uncultured Acetobacteraceae bacterium
TCGGCCAGGGCGCGCAGCATCGGCTCCGGCCGGCGCAGGCGCCAAGGGCGCGCGTGCGGCCACAGCTTGGCGAAGCCGACGGCCTCGCCCGGCTTCAGCCGGATCGGCACGTTGCCGGGGCACCCGTCCGACACCGCCACGGCGCCGATCAGCCGCATCGGCAGGGCCAGCGTCGCGGTCAGGGCGATGCCGTACTGCATCAGCACCCGTTGGCTGGTGATGGTGTAGTGCGTGGTCCGCGCCGACGCCCAGGCCGCCACCGCGGCGCCGGCCACCACCAGCCCGCCCCCCAGCAGCAGCGGCGCGATGTCATGCACTGCCTGCCACGGCGGCAGGTGCGCCCGCCGGGCCGCGACGGCGTTCACGAACACCAGCGCGCACACCCATAGCGCCACCCCGCGGACGTGGAAGGCGCCGGTCGCCAGCCCGCGCCAGCAGGGCTGCCCCTGCCAGACCAGGACCTCCCCCGGCCGCAGGACCGGCGTCGCCGGACGGCCGAGCAGGCCGGCGCCAGCCTCCGGTTCCGCCGCGCAAGCCTTCGGTTTCGCTGCCGCGCAAACCCGCGGAAACGGCTTTGCCGTTTGCCGCTGCGGTTTCGCTGTGCTCACGGCGCCACCCCGTCCGAATGGAACCGCCCGCCGGCATAGTAGGCGTTCACCATGTCTTCCTCCCGCGCGGTGATGCTGTCCGGCGCCTGCAGGCGCGGCACGTCGTTGAACTGGCCCCCGTGCAGGGCGGTCACGCGGATGTCGCGCTCCCGCTCGTCCACGTCGCAATGGTGGATCGGCACCAGCACCCGGCCGGTACCCCCGCCTTCACCTAAGCCCTGGCTCTCATCCAGACCGATCTCCAGGTAGCGCAGGATCTTCACCCCGCGGTCCACCCACAGCTCCTCGACCCGGCCGACGGGCAGGAAGCGGATGTCCAGCACGCGCATCCCGCGCAGGTCGGTTTCCCCAGGCATCACCTGCCAGCCCTTGGCGGCGCGCAGCGGCTGCACCTGCGGGTCGCCGTCCAGCATCCGGAACGGCTTGTCCCGGCGCATGGTGTAGGTGCCCGGCCCCACGGCCGCCGTCAGCAGGTTGCCCTCCGGCACCAGCGGGCCGCCCCTGAAGCGGAACTGCGGCCGGGCGCGCAGCGGCGGCGCCGGGTCATGGTGCGGCTGCGCGGTCCGGCTGCCGTCCATCCGGAGCATGGGGCGGGACGGCGGGAGCGGCATCGGCCCGGCCAGCGGCGGCAGGCCGAGGTTGTCCTTCGGGTAACCTTCCCGCTGGTCCTCGCGCCGCAGCAGCAGCACGATGCCGATGAACGCCAGGAAGAACAGCCACCACGCGGCCTGGGCCACGTCGATGTACTGGGTGATCGCGCCTGCTTGCATGGGGGCCTCGTCGGGGGCAGCGCGCGGCGTGGGCCGCGCTGGGGGTCAGCGCGCGGCGTGGGCCGCGCCGGCGGGCATCAAGGCGGGGTAGTCGCGCACCATGTTGGCGCCGTTCAGCGGCTGGGGCACGCCCTGGTGGCAGGTGGCGCAGACCACCAAACCGTTGCCCTGCTGCACCCCGCGCTGCTGCGCCGGGATCACCGGCAGGTTGGTTTCGCGCACCCGTTGCCGGGTTTCCGGGATGGCGGCGGCGACCTGCAAGAGGAAGTTGTTGTTCAGGTCCCGCACCAGGCGCAGCGCGTTGTAGCCGGTCCAACGCTGCGGCGTGCTTTCGTTCCAGTCCCAGAAGGCGCGCGAGTTGTGGCAATAGCCGCAGTTGACGCCGATGCCGTCCGAGTACTGCATCATCATCTCGTAGGTGCGCTTGGCGACCACCTGGGCGGCGACGCGGTTGGCCGGCAGCGCGGTGTCGGACTGCACCTGGACCGGCTCGTCGCCCACGTACCACTCGTCCCACCCGTTGTCGGGGAAGAACTTGCGGACCGTGTCGGCGGATTCCTGCCAGTTGTCCCGCTTGGCGACAAAGCGGCGCTGCGGCATCGGCGCCTGCGGGAACCAGGTTTCCGCCGGCACCGGCTGGCCGCGGTGGCAGGAATAGCAGGTGACGCCGCTGGGCTGGACGTGCTCCTGCCAGTCGGCATTGAGGTGCCGGGTCATCTTCATCATGATGCGCGCGGCGGCCTTGGCGGGCTTGGCGTCGGAGGCCCAGTTCTCCCCCTCGTGGCAGAAGCCGCAGCCTTCCCGCGGGGACACCCATTGGGTGATCGCCTGCTGCGTCCGCATGAACTCGGCGGCGCTCACGTCCGTGAGCACCTGGACGTTCTTATACGTTTCCGTCGCCATGGGGCCGCCGGTTTCGGCGGGCGGCAGCGGGGCGGGAGCCTTGTTGGACGCGAGCCAGGTCCGCGCCGGCTCGAACTGGATGCCCTGGGGCAAGCTCATCTCCGTGCCCCGGGGCGTGTGCTCCCAGGTCGGCACGAACAGGACGAAGGCGGCGCCGGTCAGCAGGGCGACGCCCGCGGCGAGGGTGATGGACTTCACCGCGCCGCCTCCGGCTGGCGCACGTCCCGCTGCGGCAGGCGCGGCATGATCCCCGCCGGCAGGCTGTCCGGGATCGGCTGCACGCGGGCGTACTGCGGCGCGATGCCGTGCTTCACGCCCCACAGGTACCAGTTGTCCACCACCGTCCCGGTCATCAGGATGCCGATGCCGCCGGTCAGCGTGGTCAGCGTCGAGAAGGTGAACAGCCAGCGGTGCACGGAGTCGAAGTTGGCGTTGAACCCCATGGTCCAGCGCCAGAACAAGGAGCCGCGCTCCATGGCGGTGCCGGGGTCGGTGATCTCGTGCGTTTCGCGCTCCCCGCCGAACTTGGAGACCGCCAGGATGGTGCCGCCGTGCATGGTGAACAGCATGGTCGAGCCGTACAGGAACACGATGGAAAGCATGTGGAACGGGTTGTAGAAGATGTTGCCGTAGCGGACGGAGAACGTCGCCGTCCAGTTCAGGTGCTCGATGATCCCGAACGGCACCGCCTCCGACCAGGACCCCATCAGGATCGGCCGGATGAAGCCCAGCACCAGGTAAAGCCAGATGGCGGATGCGAAGGCCCAGCACACGTGCGTGCCCATTCCCAGCGCGCGGGCCCGGCGATACATCCGCAGCCACCACAACAGGATGGAGGCGGTCAGGAAGAACCCGGCCATCAGCCACCAGCCGCCATCCTCCAGCGGCGGGAACAGGGACAGGCCCTGCTTGGCGGACGGCGGCTCCAGCGCCAGGAAGGGCAGCATCTTGATGAAGCGGATCACGTTCCAGTCCACCGAGGCCCACATGTTGAGCCCGATGATCTCGATGGCGATGAAGCCGCACACGATGGAGGCGAGGCCCAGCCCGCCCAGGTAGGTCGGCCCCACCTGGTTCTCGCCGATGCGCCCGAGCCAGCGGGAGCGGAACGGGCGGATGCGCCGGGGCGCGCTGCCGCGCGGCAGCGGGATGCCCAGCTCGTCGGGGCCTTGCAGCTCGAAGGAGGTGAACAGGGTGTGGTAGCGGGCCATGGCGGCGGCTCCTGAAGGGTCAGTTGAAGCCGGCGGCGCTCCAGATCGGGATGTGCAGGTACCAGTCCCACCAGTAGGGCCAGCCGCGGGTCCAGACCGTGCCGGAGATCAGGATGCAGATCGCGCTCCAAACCCCGGCGTTGATCGCCAGGAAGAAGCCCAGGCGGTGAATGCCCAGCTCGCCAATGGAGTAGGCGATGGTGTCGCGGAAGTACACGCTCTCATGCTCGGACGACTTCACGCGCCCGCCCGGCCCCGGATGGGCCGAGGCAAGGATCTCCCCGCTGTGCAGCGCCAGCGCGAAGGTGGTGGTGAAGAAGAACGTCACCGCCAGCATGTGCGCGGGGTTGTAATGGAAATGGAGGTACTGGTAGCCGGTGTTGGACACCCAATCGAGGTGGCTCATGATCCCGTACGGGAAGCCGTAGCCCCAGGCGCCCAGCAGCACCGGGCGGATCACCACCAGGCTGACATAAGCGAAGATCGCCGCCGCGAAGCCGATGGGCACATGCAGGCCCATGCCCAGCTTGCGCGCGATCTCCACCTGGCGCAGCGCCCAGCTCACGAAGGCGATGATCGCAAAAAGGGTGATCCATTGCCACAGCCCGCCTTCCTGCAAGGGGGCCAAGGCGAGGCCACGGCTGATCAGCGGCGGGTTGATGGTGATGGCAAAGGGCTGCCAGGTCGGCCCGGTGGCCGCGCCGTAGAAGATCAGCAGCGTGCCGAGCAGGGCGGAGGCCGCCGCAGTGACGCCGAAGAAGCCGACATAGAACGGCCCGATCCAGAAGTCGAACATCTCGCCGCCGACCAGGGTGCCGCCGCGGACGCGGTACTTCGCCTCATAAGACAGGAGGGCCATGGTGCCTCTTGGCTGTGACTTGCGTGTGTCAATAAAGGCTGACACAAACAACTGTCAACTATCAGCGCGCCGACGCTTTGCGATGCCGCTGGACAGGGAAGGAACCCCATGCGCTTGCTCCAACCGACCATCGCGGCCGTCGCTGTGGCTCTGGCTACCGCGGCTCTGGCCGCCGTGCCCGCCCGCGCCGAGGACCACGCGACCCGTGCGACGTTCCTGCGCGCCGGGCCGGGCCTGGACTACGCGGTGACGGACGAGGTGGACCGCGGCGCTCCCTTGAACGTGCTGAGGTGCGCCGGCGAATGGTGCGAAGCGCGCTATGGGGGCGTGGTCGGCTGGGTGGCGGCCGGAACGGTGGCGCAGGCCGCGCCGGCGCCGGCTGCGACGCACGGGACGCAGCCGTGCTTCGAGGACCGGCAGGCCGGATACGGCAAGGGCGAGCGCACCCGCTTCTGTCCGCGTTGAGCGCGGAGGGCGGGCTGACCGCCTCCGGCCCGCGCCGCTCGCGGATCATCCTGATCGCCATCAGCCGGCTGCTCATCAACACGCTCGGGATTGCCTGAGCGTTTGCAAGGCTGCCGGCGGGTGGACGATTTCCCCGTCTCCGGCCAGAATGAGTTGAAGGGCCGGCCAACGGCCCCGGAGGGGAGGGGAGCGCGCATGGGTGAGGAGGCGGGCCGTCCGGCGTGGCTGCCCTCCAGCCGGCGGGGGCCGGCGCGGTGGCGTTGACGGCGCGAAACGTGACGATCCGTTTCGGCGGCGTGGTCGCCGTGAACGGGATGGCGCTGGACGCCGCCCCGGGGGAGATCGTCGGCCTGATCGGCCCGAACGGCGCGGGCAAGACCACCTTTGTCAACTGCATTTGCGGCACCTATCGCCCGGCCGCCGGCACTGCGCTCTGGCTCGGGCGGGAGCTGCTCGGCCTGTCCCCGCACGCGCTGCTGCGGCTCGGCGTGGCCCGGACTTTTCAAAATGTCGCCTCCTTGCACGACCTCACGGTGCTCGACATGGCCAAGCTGGGCGCGGCTGCCCGCAGGGGCGCCGGGTCGGCGCGGTCCGGCGGCTTCTTCGCCTCCGAGAAGGCGCTTGAGGCGGAGCTGACCGAGACGCTGCTGCGGCCTTTGCACCTGGCCGACGTCGCCCACGCGCCGCTCCAGGTCCTGCCCTACGGCCGGCGCAAGGCGGCCGACCTCGCGCGCGCCCTGGCGGCGCAGCCGCAGCTCCTGCTGCTGGACGAGCCGGTGGCCGGGCTGACCTCGCAGGAGGGCATGGCGATGGCCGCCGTGATCCGCGGCGTGCGCGACCGCCTCGGCTGCGCCGTGGTGATGGTCGAGCACAAGATGGACGTGGTGATGAGCACCTGCGACCGCATCGCCGTCATGGCCGCCGGGTCCAAGATCTTCGAGGGCTTGCCGGACGCGGTGCAGTCCGACCCGGAGGTGCGGCGGGTTTACCTGGGGGAACCCGGATGACCCTTGCCTTGCAGCTCGCCGTCGCGGGCCTGGCGACCGGCAGCGTTTACGCGCTGATCGCGCTCGGCATCGTGCTGATCTACAAGTGCTCGGGCGTGGTGAACTTCGCCCAGGGCGCCTACGCGATGCTCGGGGCCTACGTGAGCTACGTCCTGCTACGCGCCGGCCTGCCGGCGGTGCTGGCGGTGGCGGCGAGCCTGGGTGTCATGGCCGGCGTCGGCGCGCTCACCGAGCGTCTGGTGCTGCGCCCGATGCTCAAGGCGCCGGTGGTCGCGGTGATGATGGTGACGCTGGGGCTGCTGATCTGCGCCCGCGCGGCCTGCCTCGCCGTGTTCGGCCCGGACCCGATCGCCTTCCCGCCCGTGTTCCCGGCGGGCGCCGTCAGCGCCGGCGGCATCTTCGTCACCTACAACTATATCGCCGCCGGCATCCTCGCGGCGGCGCTCAGCCTCGGCTTCCTCCTGTTCTACGCCCATACGCCGATGGGGCTGATGCAGCGCTGCGCGGCCGACAACAGCCGGGCCGCGCTCGCGGTCGGCATCCACGTGAGCAACCAGGTGTCCGCCGCCTGGGCCATGTCGGCGGCCCTGGCCGGCCTCGCGGGCACGCTGCTCGCCACGCTGAACGGCCTTTCGCTCGGCCTCGCGGACATCGGCATGGTGGCGTTCCCGGTGGTCGTGGTGGGGGGCCTGTCCAGCCTGGAGGGCGCGCTCGTCGCCGGGCTGCTGCTCGGGATGCTGCAAAGCTTCACGGACGGGATGCTGACGCCCGCGCTGGAGGACTTTCTGCGCGCCAACACCGGCATCTACTCCGTGGGCGCGCTGCAGCAGGTGCTGCCCTACGCCCTGCTCGTCCTGATGCTGCTGCTGCGCCCGCAGGGCCTGTTCGGGCGCCGCGGCGCCGAAAGGATCTAGGGCCATGGGAAGCGTGGGCACGCGCCGCCTGCTGCTCGCGCTGGCCGTCGCCGCCGTGCTGGTCGCGCTGAGCCTCCTGCTCGGCCGCTTCGGCGCCTTCATGGTGCGCGCGGTGGCCATCGCCGGCATCGGGGCGCTGTCGCTCAACCTGCTGATCGGCTATTGCGGGCAGATCAGCTTCGCGCAGGGCGCGTTGCTGGGCGTCGGCGCGTATGTGGCGGGCAACCTCGGCAATGCCGGGGTGGATGGCGTGCTCGCCCTGCTCGGCGCGGGTGCCGCGACCGCGGTTGTCGGCGCGCTGATCGGCCTGCCGGCGCTGCGCCTGCGCGGCCTTTACTTTGCCATCGCGACGCTGGCGGCGCAGGCAATCCTCGAATACCTGTTCAAGATGCTGGAGCCGCTCACCGGCGGCGTGTCCGGGCTGGTGATCCGCCCGCCTGCATTCTTCGGCGTCCCGGTCGCCTCCGACCAGGTGTCCGCCGCCCTCTCGGTCGC
>CAXTUO010000166.1:0-7215 GCA_964247175.1 uncultured Acetobacteraceae bacterium
ACACCGACAAGTTCACCCTGTCCGGCGACGACCCGGAGGGCATGTTCCCCGCCATCCTGGGCCACGAGGGCGCAGGCGTCGTCGTCGATGTCGGCCCCGGCGTGCGGACCTTGAAAAAGGGCGACCACGTCATCCCGCTCTACACGCCGGAATGCCGGGAATGCGACTACTGCCTCAGCCAGAAAACCAACCTGTGCCAGAAGATCCGGGTGACGCAGGGCCGCGGCGTGATGCCGGACGGCACCAGCCGCTTCAGCTTCGGGGGCAAGCCGGTGCTGCACTACATGGGCTGCTCGACCTTCGCCAACTTCACCGTGCTGCCGGAGATCGCGCTCGCCAAGGTGCGGGAAGACGCGCCATTTGAGAAAATCTGCTACATCGGCTGCGGCGTCACCACCGGGGTCGGCGCGGTGATCTTCACCGCCAAGGTCAAGCCCGGCGACAACGTGGTCGTGTTCGGCCTGGGCGGCATCGGGCTGAACGTGGTGCAGGGCGCCAAGCTCGCCGGCGCCGACATGATCGTGGGCGTGGACATCAACCCGGGCCGGCGCGAACTGGCCGAGAAGTTCGGCATGACGCACTTCGTCAACCCGAAGGAAGTCGGCGGCGACATCGTGCCCCATCTCGTGGACCTCACGAAAGGCGGCGCGGACCACAGCTTCGAATGCGTGGGCAATCCCACCCTGATGCGCCAGGCCCTGGAATGCGCGCACAAGGGCTGGGGCAAGAGCACGATCATCGGCGTGGCCGGCGCGGGCCAGGAAATCAGCACCCGGCCGTTCCAGCTGGTGACGGGCCGGGTCTGGCAGGGCAGCGCCTTCGGCGGCGCACGGGGCCGCACGGACGTGCCGCGGATCGTCGATTGGTACATGGACGGCAAGATCAACATCGACGACCTGATCACCCACATCCTGCCGCTCGATCAGATCAACGAGGGCTTCGACCTGATGACGCGGGGGGAAAGCATCCGCAGCGTCGTCGTTTACTAGGGCTCCCCCGAAGGAGGCGCCCGGCGTGCCGCTACGCCGGGCGCTCCCGGGGCTTGTCCACCTCGCAGCGCCAGCCAGATAGGCGGAAGCGCGGGTGCTCGATGACGTATTCCTGGGCGATCGTCTGCGCCCTCATGGCACATTGGATCGGGCTGCCCACGGGTTCCCGCACCTCCCGCGGCTCCATGCAGCGGTCCAGCGTGCTCGACAGGCAATAAACAAGGACCAGCTCGATCATGGCGAGGCGCTTTCTGCAAGGTTCGACCATCCAGACTATGAGGCTCCTCGGCGCGGGCGCAATGGTCCTGGCGGGCTTGTGCGGCACGGCCGTGTGCGACCGGGCCTGGGCGCAGGCGCCGGCTGATGACCCCCGGCCGCTCAGCCCGGCGCAGGTCGCGCTGTTCGAGACGCCGCACCTGCGCAACGTGGACCACCCCGAAACGCTCGACTATGGCTTCACCCGCGAAGGCCCAGGCGGGTTCGCCGACACGGTCGCGCTGCATGTCCGCCGGGTGAACCCGGACGGCACCAAGTCGCTCGCGTTCGACTACCTGACCGGCGAGCACCAGGTGAAGTTCCCCGAGCTCGACAACTTCCACGGCAACCCGCTGCTGATGCTCACGCTGGAGCGCGACGTGAACGAGATGAAGGAGGCGGTCGGCCTGTCCACCTCATACTTCCGCAACAGGATCCGCGAAGCGTTCGTCACCAAGGCGGCGGTCGCCAACGGCACCTTCGACCTCGGTGGCGCCGCCGTGCCCGCGCGGGTGATCACGGTGCAGCCCTTCGCGGAAGAGCCGCGGCTGGACCGCATCCCGTCCTTGCAGGCAAAAAGCTATACCTTCGTCCTGGCGGACGCGGTGCCGGGGATGCTGGCGGAAATCCGCATCGACACGCCCGCGGATGCCAAGATGAACACGCCCGCGATGAAGCAACGCACGGTGTTCACGGGGATCGAGCCATGATCCGGGCCAGCCTCTTGGTCGCCGCCGGCGTCCTGGCCGCAACCGCAGCATACGCCGAGACGCGCCACCCCGCGCACGACTACCCGACCGCCACCCGGGCCGACTACGTCATCGGCTGCCTGGCCAGCAACGGCTTCAAGCGGGAGTTCCTGGAACGCTGCGCCTGCGGCATCGACACCATCGCCGACCTGATGCCCTTTGAGGACTACCAGGAGGCCGAGACGATCCTCAGCATGCAGCAAGGCGGGCTGGGCGACCGCGGCGCCATGTTCCGCGACACCCCGATCGCCAAGGAGCGCACCGAGCAACTCCACCGCGCCCAGGCGGAGGTGGCGCTGCAGTGTAAGTAGCCGGTCAGCTCCGCTCGCCGTCCAGCACGAAGTCCCGGTGGAACCGCGCCTGCGTGCTGTCCAGCACATCGACCCGCATCGGCCCCGGCCCCTGCGGCACGAAGCCGAAGGTGATCACCGGGTCTTCGCTCAAGGAGATGTCGGCGTCCACGCTGAGCACCAGCGCGTCGCCGTAGCGCACCGTGATGTCCTGGATGTAGCGCGGCGGCACGAACAGGTGGGACACCTGGTCCACCTGCATGCCGTTGTTGTTGGGATGGCTGATCAACAGGTGCGCCGTCGCCGCCTCCCCCTCATGCAGCGGCGCGTCCCCATCGACGCGCAGGCGCATCTGGCCGAGGCGCGACATGGCAAGCTGCGGGTCCTTGGTCGAAGGGGCGGAGCAGCCGCCCGCAGCCTTCACGTAGCGTTCGGCCGCGTAAAGGTGGCCGTCCTCGGTTTCGGCGACGGCGTGCAGCAGGGTGTACTGGTCCACGCGGATGCGGGTCTTGAGGCTGCGCGGGTCGGCGGCCGGGCCGAACTTGAAGGTGCCGGCGAGCGGCGACGGGTTGCCGTCCACCACGACCCAGACCGCCTTGACCCGGCCCGGCCCGGCGCCCCCGCCAGCCGAAAGGCTGACGGTGATCGGCACCAGGGCCGCATCCTGGGCGCGGGCCGGCGCGTCGAGCGCGATGACCCCCGCGCCGTTCGCGACTTCACGCTCCCCAAACACCGCATGCTTCAGGTCGGCCCAGCGGGCGGCGCGGGCTTCCGGATCTTCCTCCGCCCAGGCCGGCGCCGCCGCCGCGCAGAGTGCCAAGCCCAATGCCGCCGCAACCGCCCTCATCCGCCCTGCTCCCTTGCCACGGCCCGCTTTGCGCCGGCCTATTCCCATTCAAGCTCTTTGAACGCTGCCGTCGCGTTGCGTCCGTTGTAGTCGTCGAACAAGGCCCAGCGGCCCCGTTCCGCCTGGCCCACCGTCGCCACGGCCTGCTCGATGTCGCCGCCATGGGCGATGATGCCGCGGATGTCGTGAACCAGCCCGCCGAGGTAACGCTCCTGCGCCGCGGCGGCGTCGGGCCAATCAACAACGGCCGGCCCATGGCCCGGAACCGCCCGCGTCGCTGCCATGCCCCGCAGCGCCTGTGTCTGCGCCAGCCAGCCCAGGATGCTGCCGTCCAGTGCGGGCACGCGGTCCACGAACAGCAGGTCGCCCAGCCACAGCGTGCCCGTTTCTTCGTCCAGGATGGACAGGTCGTTGTCGGTGTGCGCCGTCGGGTGCGCCCGGAGCCGCAGGCAGCGCCCGCCGAGGTCGATTGCCGCCGTGTCGCTGACCAGCAGGTCCGGCTTGGCGTAGTCCCCGGCTTCCTCGATGCCGAGCGCGTCGGCCAGGCCGTTGCGGTAGAACTCGCCGCGCTGCACCAGCATCGCCGCCATGCGGGCGTGGCCCACGAACACCGGGCGGTCATCCGCGAAGGCGACGGCGCCGAACACGTGGTCGGGATGCAGGTGCGTCATCACGACGTAGCGGATCGGGAGCTTCGTGTGCTCACGGATGCTGGCGCGCAGCCGCTCGCCGTCCGCCCGGCTGCCGCCGGGGTCGAGCACGGCCACGGCCTCCTGGCCCACCACGAAGCCGATGTTGGCGATGCCGTCCTGGTTCTCGGGCGTCGCTTCCTCATGCACGCCCTGGCGGACGTGCAGGCCCGGCGCGACCTCGGTCATCGGGAAGGGTTTGGCCGGGGCGGAAGCCGCCAGGCCGCGGACGGGACGCAGCGCGGCGATGGCCGCCAGCAGCAGCGCGTCCCGCCGCCTCACCGCACGAGGGCCGCGGTGCGGATGCGCCGGTACACCAGCTCCGGCGCCGGCCCCTCCGCCACGGCGTCGGCCGCGGCTACGGCGTCCGCCATCATGAAGTGGTCAGGCGACAAGGCGCAGGCCGGGTCGGTGGCGCCCGCGTCGCCGGTCATGGCCAGCGCCTGGCAGCGGCAGCCGCCCCAATCGACCTCCCGCTGGTCACAGGACCGGCACGGCTCCGGCATCCAGGACGTGCCGCGATACCGGTTGAAGCCGGGGTCGTCCCGCCAGATCGCGCCGAGCGACGCGGTGCGCACCGACGGCCACTGGAAGCCTGGCAGCGTTTCCGCCGCGTGGCAGGGAAGCGCAAGCCCGGCCGGCGTGACGTTGATGATCCGCCGCGCCCAGCCGCCCATGCACGCCTTCGGCCGCGCCGCGTAGTAGTCCGGCACCACGTAGTCGATGGTGATGCGCCCGCGCAGCCGTTCGCGGGCCTGCGCCACGGCCTCGTTCGCCCGTTCCAACTGCGCGCGGCTCGGCATCAGGGCGGCGCGGTTCACCAGCGCCCAGCCGTAGTACTGCACGTGGGCGATCTCGATCCGGCTGGCGCCGATCTCCTCGCCGAGCGCCAGCATCTCCGGCAGGCGCTCCAGGTTCTGCCGGTGCACCACGAAGTTGGCGGTGAGCGGCAGCCCGGCGTCACGGATTTGCCGGGCCACCTCCAGCTTGCGGGCATGGCCGCGGCGGTAGCCGCCGATGCGGTCCGCCTGCGCCGCGTCCGCGTCCTGGAAGCTGAGCTGCACATGGTCCAGCCCGGCCTCCGCCAGCGCCGCAAGCGAGGCCGGGTTCAGCGTCACGCCGGAGGTGATAAGGTTGCTGTACAAGCCGCACGCCGCGGCGCCGCGCACCAGGTCGAGCAGGTCCTTGCGCGCCGTCGGCTCGCCGCCGGAGAAGTGCGCCTGCAGCACGCCGAGCGCCGCCGCTTCTTCCAGCACGCGCAGCCAGTCCGCGGTGCCGAGCTCGGACGCCACCCGTTCCATTTCCAGCGGATTGGCGCAGTACGGGCATTGCAGCGGGCAGCGGTGCGTCAGCTCGGCGAGCAAGGCCAGCGGCGGCTCGACGACCGGCATCGGGGCCGGGGCTGGCGAGATCGGTGTCAATGCGTTCATAGCCGGATCGCTCCTTTGGCCACCAAGTCCTGCAGCATGGCCGCCACGTCTGCCGCGATGGTGTCCCGCGGCGCGTTGAACTTGGCGGCCAGGCTGTCCACGATGTCCGGCACAGTTCGGGCGCCGTCAACGAGCTTCAACACCTCGACGGCCGGCTCGTCCAACAAAAACAGCCGCTCCGGCGCCAGGACCACCCAGGCGTCGCGCACCGCGTCGTGCCGGAGCCGGAAGCCGCGGTTGAAGGCGGGCACGGACGCCCCCCCGCCGGTCATGCCGAGGGCACGAAGGCGCCCGGCGGCACGCGCCCCGGCTCGACATAGGCGTAATGCAGCGCGTCAAGCTGCGACCACAGCACGTCGCATTTGAAGCGCAGCGCGGCCAGGACCTGCTCCTGCTGCGCCCGGGTACGGGCGTGCTCGTCCACGTAGGCCAGGGCGAAGTCCACGTCCTTCGGCGCCTGGGTCAGGCGCGGCGTGAAGTAGGCCAAGGTCTCTTTGGTGATGAAATCGTAGTTGGCCAACATGCCCGACACGCGCTCGGCGATGATGGTAGGGGAGAACATTTCTGTTAATGACGACGCGACAGCCTCCAGCAGGCTTTGGTCCCGCACGAAGGCCACGTAGGCGTCCACGGCGAAGCGGGTGCCGGGCAGGATGCCCTCCGTCGTCTCGACGTAGGCCGGGTCGAGGCCGACCCCCTCCGCCAGCTTGAGCCAGCGCGCCACGCCGCCCAATCCCGGCCCGGTGCCGTCATGGTCCTCCAGCCGGCTGCGCCAGGCGCGGCGCAGCTCGGCGGTGGGCAGCCGGGCCAGCAGGGTCGCGTCCTTCGCCGGGATGCGGCTCTGGTAGTAATAGCGGTTGAGCGCCCAAGCCTGCACCTGGGCGCGGTTCAGCCGACCGTCATGCAGCATCCGGTGGAACGGGTGGTGGATATGATACCGCTCGTCGCCGATGGCGTTGAGCGCGGCACGCATGTCGGACGGGGACAGGAGGCGGTCGCTCACAGGGTCAGCTCCATTCCATCATAGGCCACGTCCCATCCGGCCGCGGCCACCTGCGCCCGCTCCGGCGAGTCCGCCAGGAGGATCGGGTTCGAGTTGTTGATGTGCAGCAGGATGCGCCGCTTCACCCCCAACCCGTCGAAGGCCTGGAGCGTCCCGTCCGGCCCGGACACGCTCATATGCCCCATGCGCTGCCCGGTTTTCGGCCCCAGCCCGGCGCGGATCATCTCGTCGTCCGTCCACAGCGTGCCGTCGAAGAACACCGCCGCAGCGCCACGGAGACGGTCAGCCAGGCCCGGCACCATGGCGGCGCAGCTCGGCACGTAGAACAGGGTGGTCTGGCCGTCGGACACCGCAGCGCCCACCGTCTGGTCGGTTTCTTCCAAGGCTGGGGCCGCGCCGGGCTGTTCCAGGTAAAGCGGCACCTTGCCGGGCACGGCGAACAGCGTGATGGCCAACCCGCTCGCCTCGCCGTCCGGCAGGGTCACGGGCGTGGGTGCATCCAGCGCAACGTGCTGCCGCGCGACGATGCCGCGGGCCAACACCTCGAAGATTGGATTGTCGTCCAGCACCTGATGCACCCGCGGCGTGGCCAGGATGCTGAACGGCTGGCGTTCGCGCAACGTGAGCAGGCCCGCGATGGCATCCACGTCGCCGCCAGTCAACACAACCGCGGCAATCGGCGATGACCGCAGACCCTCTTGCGGCTGCAATGCCGGAGTTTGCTCGATCTGTTGGCGTATGTCGGGGGAAGCGTTCAACAGGACCCAGTGGCGACCGTCTGTGCTGACAGCGATTGACGCCTGGGTACTTGGGACCGCCGCGGGATCACCGGCGCGGGCACGGCGGCATGACTGGGCGTTGGAGTTCCATTGCGGAAACGCACCACCTGCCGCAGCGCCAAGCACGACTACACGCATGGGATCGTTGGGCGGTGCGTGCCAGCGTACGCCCTGGGCTTAGGAT
>CAXTUO010000167.1:0-238 GCA_964247175.1 uncultured Acetobacteraceae bacterium
TTTCAAGGTCGGTGGCGATGGTGTCGGCAACGGTCTCGACCTGTTGCTGCGTGACATCGTTGCGTGCGATCAGCACGCATTCATAGAGCGGCATTGTCACCCCTATGGCTGTTGTCGGCCCGAAATGGGCACAGCCGGGATGGATGCCACCGCCCCGGCAGGGAAGCCGCGGGTTATACGCGGGTGGGGGGGAAAGGCAAGGGTTGGGTTTGGGGGTAGTTTATGAGTGGTGGGAAGG
>CAXTUO010000167.1:248-7207 GCA_964247175.1 uncultured Acetobacteraceae bacterium
CGGTCACTGCCCGTGCAACCGTCACGCAGACTGTCCGCAAAGGCCGTTTCCAAGCCCGGCCAGGCGCAGTGGGTGGTTTTGTTTCGATTGCGGCATATGATGCGGCTATGCGCTCAGCGATTATGTGCCATACGCCGCCAATCACGCACTCCCTTTCGCCGTCCGCTCGCCCCTACACTGCCCGCCAAAGGAGCTTTCACCATGCCAGCACTGCGTTCCCGCACGACCACCCACGGCCGCAACATGGCCGGCGCCCGCGGGCTGTGGCGGGCGACCGGCATGAAGGACGGGGATTTCGGCAAGCCGATCATCGCTGTCGTCAACTCCTTCACCCAGTTCGTGCCCGGCCATGTCCACCTGAAGGACCTGGGCCAACTGGTGGCGCGCGAGATCGAGGCGGCGGGCGGGGTCGCCAAGGAGTTCAACACGGTTGCGGTCGATGACGGCATCGCCATGGGCCATGACGGGATGCTCTACAGCCTGCCGTCGCGCGAGCTGATCGCCGACAGCGTCGAGTACATGGTCAACGCGCATTGCGCGGACGCGATGGTCTGCATCTCCAACTGCGACAAGATCACCCCGGGCATGCTGATGGCGTCGCTCCGCCTCAACATCCCGGCCGTGTTCGTGTCCGGCGGCCCGATGGAGGCCGGCAAGGTCAACCTGTCCGGCATCAGCCGGTCCATCGACCTGATCGACGCCATGGTAGCCGCCGCCGACGGCAGCGTGTCCGACAGCGACGTGCAGGTCATCGAGCGCTCCGCCTGCCCCACCTGCGGCTCCTGCTCGGGCATGTTCACCGCCAACTCGATGAACTGCCTGACGGAGGCGCTGGGCCTGTCCTTGCCCGGCAACGGCACCACGCTCGCCACCCACGCCGACCGCCGCCGGCTGTTCGAGGAAGCGGGGCGCACCGCCGTGGACCTGGCGCAGCGCTGGTACGAGCAGGACGACCCGCGCGCCCTGCCGCGCGGCATCGCCACCTTTGCCGCGTTCGAGAACGCGATGACGCTGGACATCGCCATGGGCGGCTCGACCAACACGGTGCTGCACCTGCTGGCCGCCGCGCATGAGGCAGAGGTCGATTTCACGGTGGCCGACATCGACCGGCTGTCGCGCCGGGTGCCGGTGCTGTGCAAGGTGGCGCCCGCGGTCGCCAATGTGCACGTGGAGGACGTGCACCGCGCCGGCGGGATCATGTCCATCCTGGGGGCGCTGGACCGCGCCGGGCTGATCGACCGGAGCGCCGCGACCGTGCACGCGCCGACGATGGGCGACGCGCTCGACCGCTGGGACGTGGCCCGCACGCCGTCCGAAAGCGTGCAAACCTTCTTCCGCGCGGGTCCAGGCGGCGTGCCGACCCAAGTGGCGTTCAGCCAGTCGTCCCGTTGGGACGAGCTGGACCTGGATCGCGAGCGCGGCGTGATCCGCGAGGCATCGCACGCCTTCTCGAACGACGGCGGCTTGGCCGTCCTTTACGGCAACCTGGCCGAGGACGGCTGCATCGTGAAGACAGCCGGGGTGGACGCTTCCATCCTGCGTTTCAGCGGCCCGGCGCGGGTGTTCGAAAGCCAGGACGCCTCCGTGGAGGCGATCCTGAACGACCGGGTCAAGCCCGGCGACGTGGTGCTGATCCGCTACGAGGGACCCAAGGGCGGCCCCGGAATGCAGGAGATGCTGTATCCCACGAGCTACCTGAAATCGAAGAAGCTCGGCCGCGCCTGCGCCCTGGTCACGGACGGGCGGTTCAGCGGCGGGTCGTCGGGCCTGTCCATCGGGCATGTCTCGCCCGAGGCGGCGGAGGGCGGCGCCATCGGGCTGGTGCGCGACGGCGACACGATCGAGATCGACATCCCCGGGCGCAGCATCCACCTGGCAGTGTCCGACGAGGAACTGGTCCAACGCCGGGGCGCGCAGACCAAATGGCAGCCGGCCCATCCACGCACCCGCGCCGTCTCGCCGGCCTTGCGCGCTTACGCCGCCTTCACCACTAGCGCCAGCAGGGGCGCGGTCCGGGTCGTGCCGTAATGGCGCCGCATGCTACGCTGCCGCGATGAGGTTCTCCGCCAGCAGGGTCGCAAACGCCGCGGCCTGGGGCGTCCTCATCCTCCTGGCATCGCCAGCCCGTCGCAGCAGGCGTTGAGGAACTGCTGAACAAGGCGCATTCGGCCGTTGTCGATCCGACACCGCAAGACGCGGCCCTCCCGTTCCTGCGTCAGCAGCCCAATAGCGGCGAGCTGACCCAGGTGGTGCGACAGGGTGGATTTCGGAATGCCGAGATGCGCCTGGATGTCCCCGACGCGGCAGCCTTCGTCCCCTGCTTTCACGAGATGCTCGAAGATCTTGAGCCGTTGCGGATGACCGAGCTCCGCAAGGCAACGGGCTGCTTCGCTGAACCCAAGCGAAACGTCAGTCTGCTTCAATATCAGCCGCACCCCTGCAAGGAAGGCCGCCGGCCGGTTGCGGCAGGCCGTTGTCGTCTGATGCGGGGCTTTGCATCCTTGAACAAGCCTGCGCCGTCGTCGCCAACCTGATTGCGCCGCAGGCCGATGTCCTTCAACAGGCGGTCGTCGAGGCTCAGAAGCTCATGAGCTGACAGCCGGTGCTCGCGACGCCGTTGGATGGATTGGAGGAGGGCGAGGAAACCCTTGACCATGTTGACCCCAACGGTTCCAATGTTTCAAAACATTGGAATCGTTATCGCGAACGTCAAGGGGAACAGCGTATGCTTGAGGTCGGTCCGAGGGCGAGTGGAAGCTGCCTGTGTGGCGCAGTCCGCTATGTCGTCACCGGCCCGCTTCGGGATGTGACCGTCTGCCATTGCGTGTTCTGCCAACGGAGCAGCACCGCCGTTGGCGCTTATGCCGCTTGCGCTCCAGAGCATCTGTCATTGCTGGCGGGACGTCCGCGATGGTACAGGTCCTCTCCCGCAGCGCGCCGGGGCTTCTGTGCCAGATGCGGCTCCCAGTTGTTTTGGGAACCATCGCATGGCCGGCATGTCTCGGTGGCAGCCGGAAGCCTGGACCAGCCAACCGGATTGCGAACCGCTCAACACGTCTTTTGCGAGCAAGTGGGCGATTATGACCGGCCGGCCCCGCCGCCTTGACACGCCGTGCCCGCTCCCGCATCACGCTTCCAGGCGAGGCTTATGGAACGCCCCCGATCTGTGTATCCGGCCGCCGAGTCCTGTCGAAGGGCGGCCAGGATGGTCCGCCCGGCAGGCGGTAAGGTCGCACCCGATGACTGCCACCCTATGGTTGCCGCCCCTCGTCAGGGCTTTGACGACAGCCCTGCTCGTCGTGTCCGCTTCTGCCGTTGCCGAAACCCTTGGGCCGTTCTGGGGCGCCCTGCTTGCCAGCCTGCCGGTCTCGACCGGGCCCGCCTACGTGTTCCTGGCGATGCAGCACGGCCAGGACTTCGTCGCGGCCAGCGCGCTCAGCAGCTTTGCGGCGAACGCGGCGAATGGGGTGTTCCTGATTGCCTACGGCGTCTTGGCGGGGCGCGCGTCCCCAGGGAAGAGCCTGGGCGCTGCCATCGCGGTTTGGCTGGCCGCAAGCCTGGCGACGCAGCAAGTCGTCTGGACCCCGTTGACGGCGTTGCTGCTGAACCTTGCCGCCTACGGCGTCGGCTTCATCGTGCTCGGCGTCGCCCGAAGCGCGCGGTCCGGACCGGCAACTCTTGTGCGGCGGCGATGGTTCGACCTTCCCGTCCGCGCCGTGGCGGTGGCCGCCTTCGTGTCGCTCGTCGTCGCGGTCAGCACGGCGCTCGGTCCCGGGATCACCGGAGTTGCGGCCGTGTTTCCCATCAGCCTCATCAGCCTGTTTGCCATCGTGCGGCCACGGATCGGCGGCCCGGCGTCCTCGCAGCTTGCGGCCAACGCCCTCCGGTCGATGCTGGGGTTCGGCTTGATGCTGCTCGCCTTGCATCTCGCCATCCGGCCTTGGGGAACCGTGGCGGCCTTCGCCGTCGCGCTGCTGGCGTGGGTGTCCTGGTCTGCCGTCTTGCTCCTGTTGAGACGGCGGGAGCGGACGCCCGTCCCTGACGCTTGAACCGATTGCGCACGGCGGCGCAAAAGCGTTCAATGCCGGGATGTCTGACCTTCCGCTCCCGACCGCGTTCCGGGTTGCCCGCCCTGTCTGGCGTCCGGTCCTTGCCGTGGCCGTGCTTGGCGCCGCAGCCCTGTCCCTCACCACCCAAGCCGGCCCGCACGACCCGGAGCTTGCCACCCTTCTGCGCTTCATGGCCGTGGTGAAGGCGGGCATGGCGCTCGGCGCCGCGGCCCTGGTGGGGTGGCGGTTCGGCTCACCAATGCGCCCGGCCGTCGGCCTGGGCTACATCGCCGGGACGGCGAGCATGGCCGCGGGCGCCGGGCTGATCTGGCAACTCGGCCACATCGGCGCCGGGGCCTTGCTGGTGCATGGCGGATTGTTGGCGCTGGCCGGCCTCGCCTGGCTGGACCGGGCCGGGTGGGATCAGGCGGCCAGCGCCATCTCCGTGTCCATGCGCTCCAAGCGCAGCGCCTGGCCCGGCACGGCGATCAGCACCCCGCCGCGCGGCACCTCGCGCCAGCGGCTGCGGTCCTCGTCGATCGGCTCCGACACCAGCAGCAGCCCGGCGGGGCCGTCCCGGTAATACAGCGTCGGCGGCTGGGCGTCGCAGGCCCAGCGGAACGCCCACAGCGTATGCCCGTCCGTGAGCGTCGCGGTGAAGCGCAGCGCCTCCTCCACGCCCGCCTCCCGCATGTGCGCTTTCACCTCCCGCAAGGTCGCGGCCAGGGCGGCGATGGGATCGCGCTCCAGCCCGCGGGCGAACGCCGCGAGGAAGATCGCCTCGCTGTCCGTGGTGCCGGCCCGCGCGGGGTAAAGCGCGTCCGGGATCATCGCCTCTACCCGGCGGCGCACGCGGGCCCAGCCGCCGATCTGGCCGTTGTGCATGAACAGGTGCCGCCCCTGGGCGAACGGGTGGCAGTTGGCCCGGCTGGTCGCCGTGCCCGTCGCGGCCCGGACATGGGCGAAGAACAGGCCGCTGCGCACCTGGCCGGCGATGCTGAGCAGGTTCTCGTCAGACCAGGCCGGCCGCACCTCCCGATACAGGCCGGGCGTCTCACGCTCCCCGTACCAGCCGACGCCGAAGCCGTCGCCGTTGGTTTCCGTCTTCGCTTCCGCCGCGTGGAGCGACTGGTGGATCAGGCTGTGGCAGGGTGCTGCCACCAGGGTTTCCAGCAGGATCGGCTCGCCCTGGAACGCGAGGAAGCGGCACATCGGGCACCTCCGTATGATGACAGATAGGTTACAGGCTGCGCGTGCAGTGCAGCAAGGATAAGGTGGCCTAGTCCTTCAAGGCACCGTACGGATTGACACGGCCTCCCGCGGAGACAAAAACCGCGGCACTCGTGAGGAAATGGTAAATGCCGGTCCACGCCTTCATCTTCCCTGGCCAGGGCAGCCAAGCCGTCGGCATGGGCCGCGACCTGGCCGCCGCCTTCGCTCCTGCCCGCGAGGTGTTCGGGGAAGTGGACGAGGCGCTCAAGCAGAAGCTGTCCAAGCTGATGTTCGAAGGCCCGGCGGACACCCTGACGCTGACGGAGAACACCCAGCCGGCGCTGCTTGCCATGTCGATGGCCGTGCTGCGCGTGATGGAGGCGGAGGGCGGGTTCCGCCTCCCGGACAAGGCCGTGCTGGTGGCGGGGCACAGCCTCGGCGAATACAGCGCGCTGGCTGCGGCGGGCAGCCTGGCGCTGAGCGACGCGGCGCGGCTGCTGCGCCGCCGGGGTGCCGCCATGCAGGACGCGGTGCCGGCCGGCGAAGGCGCGATGGCGGCGCTGCTGGGCACGGAGCTTGAGCCGGCGGAAGCGATCTGCGCCGACGCCGCCGTGCTGGTGCGGGAGGACGGGACGGAGGAGCGCCAGGTGGTCGAGCCGGCGAACGACAACGGCGGCGGCCAGGTGGTGATCTCCGGCCACCGCGCCGCCGTGGAGCGTGCGGTGGAACTGGCCCGCGCGCGCGGCGTGCGCCGGGCGATGCTGCTGCCGGTGTCGGCGCCGTTCCATTGCGCGCTGATGGCCCCGGCCGCCGACGTGATGGCGGACGCGCTGGGCGCCGCGGACCTGCGCCCGCCCGAGGTGCCGCTGGTCGCCAACGTGTCGGCGGAGCGCGCGACCGACCCCGACGAGATCCGCGGCCTGCTGGTCCGCCAGGTGACGGGCACCGTGCGCTGGCGGGAAACCATGCTCGCCTGCACGGCGATGGGCGTGGACAGCTTCATGGAGCTTGGCGCCGGCAAGGTGCTGTCCGGCCTGGTGCGCCGGATCAGCCCGGACAGCGCCGCCGCTTCGGCCGGGACGCCGGCGGAGATCGAAGCCATGCTGAGGCTGCTGTGACCGGCATGTTCCGCCTGGACGGCAAGGTGGCGTTGGTGACGGGCGCCTCGGGCGGCCTGGGCGCCGCTATCGCCCGCACGCTGCTGGCGCAGGGCGCCAAGGTCGCGCTGTCCGGCACGCGGCGGGACGCGCTCGACGCCCTGGCGGCGGAGCTGGGGGAGGGCGCCCACGCGTGCCCGGCCGACCTGCGCGACCCGGCCGCCGCCGACGCGCTGCTGGCCGCGGCGGAGGCGGCGTGCGGGCCGGTTGACATCCTGGTGAACAACGCCGGGCTGACCCGGGACACGCTGGCGCTGCGCATGAAGGACGCGGACTGGCAAACGGTGCTGGACGTGGACCTGTCCGCGCCGTTCCGCTTGGCCCGCGCGGCGCTGCGCGGCATGGTGCGGCGGCGCGGCGGGCGGATCATCGGCATCAGCAGCATCGTGGGCCACACCGGCAACCCGGGCCAGGCCAACTACGCCGCCGCCAAAGCCGGGCTGGCTGGCATGACCAAGGCGCTGGCGCAGGAGGTCGGCAGCCGCGGCATCACGGTGAACCTGGTGGCGCCGGGCTTCATCGAAACGCCGATGACGGACGC
>CAXTUO010000168.1:0-417 GCA_964247175.1 uncultured Acetobacteraceae bacterium
CCACCAAGCTGCGCGCCGAGGCTATGCCGGGCGAGGACCGGAGCAAGCTTGCCAAGCCAGGGGACGTGGCCGGGCCGCTGGCGGATTTGTGCGACCCGGCGCTTGCGCTACACGGGCAGATCGTGGGGCGGTAGGCATCGGCCTGATCGCTGGAACGAAGGCTGCGCTGCCCAGCGTGGAGAACTCCTGCTTTTCGGATGCTTGCCCTTCTCCATGAATCCGTAGCTGCTCCACGTCGCTGGTTTGGCTTGCGCCAGGACAGGCAAGCTTGAGGCGTCAAAACGTTTCGATGTATAATGATGTATGCGTAAACTTGAAAGCGCCTGCATCGCCGTGGCCATTCTCGTCTTTTCCAGCGTTCCTCGTCCGTCCCAGGCGGAAACGGAAGCCGAGGCGCTTGAACGGGCAAAGGCGGCA
>CAXTUO010000168.1:427-7204 GCA_964247175.1 uncultured Acetobacteraceae bacterium
GATTACAGCACCTCCGCTGCGATCTATCGTGAACTCGAACAGCAAGGCAGCGCCGCCGGGGCACGCGGCGTCGGCTTGCTGTATTGGGTCGGCGCCGGGGTGCAAAAGGATCATGTGCGTGCCTGCGATCAGTTCGCCAAGGCCGAGCAAGGCAATGACGCCTTCGCAACTGAGATGCTGGGCGACTGCTACCACAATGGGGACGGGCGCAATCGGGATTACACCCGCTCGGCGCAGCTTTATGCCACTGCGGGCGACCGCGGCCTGCCGATCTCCTTTTGCGCGCTGGGAAATCAGTACCTGCGCGGGGAAGGCGTTGAAACAGACCCTGGGAAAGCTGCGATGCTGTGCCGCAAAAGCGCCGATCTGGGCGTTGCCGACGCTCAGACGGACCTAGGGCAGATGTATCTGGTCGGCAATGGCGTCCCGCACGATCCTGCGGAGGCCGCGCGCTGGTTCCAGAAAGCCAGCAGCCAGGGGCAGACGAACGCCACAGTTTTGCTTGGAAAGCAGTACTGGAACGGAGACGGCGTGGAACGTGATCGGCCCCACGCTGCCTCGCTTTGGCGTGTCGCCGCGCTGAAGGGCGAACGGACGTCGCCAACGCTTCTGGCCCAGTATTACAGCACCCTTGCGTTGGACCCGTCCGGGCCGCGGCTGAAGCTGGAGCCTGCAATCAAAGCCGCTTATTGGGGCAGCGTTGCGGCTCAGGTTGACCCCGATCCAGAAGCCCGTGCGCGGGCAAAGGGGTTTGTGGACACAATCCTGAATGCCGCGCCCGATCTTCGGGGCAATCTGGCCAAGATGCTCGCCACAAAGCAGCCTCCCTCGGAGTGACAGACGCATCGGATGAGTTGGTCTACGCCGGACGCTTTGTGCCCATTCCAAGGCGCGTCCGGCGGTCCCGCTACTCGGCCGCCGCCTGCAGCGGTTCCGTTTCCCGATCCGCCTCCACCTGCTCCAATTTCGCCTCGTGCGGCAAGGACAGTGCGACCAGCATCGCCAGGAACACCACGCCCGCCACGGCCAGCAGCCCCACCGTGTATGACCCGGTGGCGTCCTTCATCTTGCCCATCACGAACGGCCCGGCGAAGCCCGACAGGTTGCCGATGGAGTTGATGATGGCGATGCCGCCCGCCGCCGCCGTCCCGCTCAGGAATGAGGTCGGCAGCGTCCAGAACACCGGCAGCACCGCGAACACGCCAAAGCCCGAAATGGACAAGGCGATCATCTTGCCCGTGGGATCGTCGATCAGCGTGGAAGCCGCGATGCCGGCGCCGGCCACGAGTGCTGCCAGCGCCGTGTGCTCCCGCCGTTCCCCGGTGCGGTCCGAGTGCCGGCCCCAGTACACCATGCCCAAGGTGCCCACCGCGTAGGGAATGGCCGTGACCACCCCGGTCCAGCCGAAGCTCAGGCCGAAGTCCCGCACGATCTGCGGCAGGAAGAAGCCCAGGCTGTAGTTGGACGCGACGGCGCCGAAATACACGAAGGCCAGCAGCAGCACCCGCGTGTTGCCCAAGGCTTCCAGCACCGAGAAGTGCTTGGCCGCGACCCGCTGGCGGTGCTCGTCGTCGAGCCGCCGGGCCAGCCAGGTGCGCCCCTCCGCCGGCAGCCACTTCGCATCGGCCGGGCGGTCGGTCAGGTAGAAGAACACGACGACGGACAGGACCAGCGCCGGCACCGCCTCGATGATGAACAGCCATTGCCACCCGCCCAGGCCCATCCAGCCGTCGAGGTTGAGCAGTTGGCCGGAAACCGGCGAGCCGATGACGCTGCTGAGCGGGATCGCCGCCATGAAGTAGCCGATGATGCGCCCGCGATAGGCGGCGGGGAACCAGAGCGTGAGGTAGAAGATGATGCCCGGGAAGAACCCGGCCTCTGCGATGCCCAGCAGGATGCGGATCGCGTAGAACACCCACGTCGTGGATAGCCCGGTGGCCGCCGCAATCTGCGGGATGAACGCGGTGCACCCGGACAGCAGCCCCCAGGAGAACATGATGCGCGCGATCCACTTCCGCGCGCCGAACCGCTCCAGGAACAGGTTCGACGGCACCTCGAAGATGAAGTAGCTGAGGAAGAAGATGCCGGCGCCGATGCCGAAGGCCTGCGACGTCAGCCCAAGGTCCTTGTTCATGGTCAGCGCCGCGAAGCCGACGTTCACCCGGTCAAGGAACGCCACGAAGTAGCACACGATCAGGAACGGCACGAGCCGCCGGGTCACGCGCGCAATCGTGCGGGTTTCAAGGTCCATGGCGGCTCCCCCCATATGGCCCGCGTCCGGCAGGCTTCGCGTTGAGGAACAGGCAGGCCCTGTCCCGGCCCGCACCGTCCGGACTCAAGGGACAGTTTGCAAGCCGGATTCTTGGAATCGGGCGACTATTTCATCGGGTCATGGCCCCAGTTCATCAGGGATTTACGCCAACGCGAATCCTCGATGTCGCCCGCCGGGCGCTGCGCCATGTGGCGGTGCACGTAGCCGACGACCTTGCGCATGTCGGCGTAGTCGTCCGCCGTCAGCTTGGCGGCAGGCGTTTCCTTCAGCTCCAGGATGCGCTCGCCCATGTGGTGCCCGACCGACTCCGCCCGGCCCGGCTCCGTGACCCGCTCGCCCGCGGGGGTCATGCCGACCGACCTGCTTTCGTCGGTTTGCAGCCAGTGCCGGAGCGCCGCCGGGGTCATGTTGATGACCTCGCGGAACTCGCGCTGCGTTTCCTTGGGGTCGTGCGCGGCGGTCATGCGTGGTGACCGGGCGCGTGATGGCTGAGGGCTTTGACCAGCTCGTCCTTCTTCATCCGGGAGCGCCCGGCGACCTTGTGCTGCGCGGCGCGCTTCAGCAGCTCGGCGCGCGGCATGTCGGCCAGGCGGGCGTCGGCGGCCTTTGCGGCGACATCGGGCGGCTGGGCGGAGAACTGCATACCCTTGGCGGTGTCGGCCCGCTTCTTCGCGGTGGTCCGGGCATACTCCTTGTCGGACAGCGCCTCGCGGGCGTGCTTGGGCAAATAGCGCTCGCCGGTCGCCTTGCTGGCCTTGCCGGACTTGGTGCCCCACTCCTCCTTGGTCCACTGCGCGAGGTGGTTGTCGCCGGTCTTGCGCCCCTTGTAGCCGCCGCCTTCCGCCTTGTAGCGCTGGACCGCCAGTTGCGCCTTGCGGGCGGACCACTCGCCGGGGTCGCCACCCTTGTCGCCCGCCGTGACCTCATGCTTCACCCGCTCCCAAAGCGCCGGGTCGGACCGTTCTGCCGAGCTTGCCATGTGCCTCTCCTCCGCGCGGCAACGTGCGGGCGTCCGGCCGGGTTGCGTATCCTTTACAGCGTGCTGGACATGTGACAGGCGGCTTCGTTTCCTGGTCAACGCCTGTTATCCTGGCCTCATGGATAACCCGGAGCCGAAGGACTTGGCGGAATGGACGCAAGCGGCGCCAAATTCCACGCCGCGGACGATCCACGAGGAGCCAGGTGAGTACGGGTGGCTCGTGCGGCAGGCTGACTTGTTGCGCGCCGGCCGCCTTGATGCCCTCGACCAGCAGTCGCTGGCCGACTTGCTGACCGACATGGCAATCTCGGAAATGCGCGCGCTCGGGAGCGCGGTGCGCGTCCTGTTGCAGCATATGCTTAAAGTCATGGTGCAGCCGGAGAAGCTCACGCGAAGCTGGTTGTACACCATCGCTTCGCAGCAGGACGAAGCCAATGCGCTGATCAAGGGGCATCCGGGCATGAAGCAACACCTGCCGGCCATCTACGCCGACGCATACCCCCGTGCCCGGCATCTGGCCGCCGTGGAGACCGGCATTCCGGAGAGCCGGTTTCCGACGGTCAATCCTTGGACCATGGACGAGGCGCTATCCTACGTGCCGCCGGAGCCACCGCTGCGTGGGCGCAAGGTGGCGCAAAAGCGCTAGGCAAGAGCGGTAAGCCCACTACTCCTCCGCATACGGATTCTTCGTCCCGCGCAGCAGCAGGCGGATCGGCACGCCGGGCAGGTCGAACTTCTCCCGCAGGCTGTTCACCATGTAGCGCTGGTAGTCCTCCGGCATCTGCTCCGCCCGCGTGCCGAAGGCGATAAAGGTCGGCGGGCGGGCCTTGGCCTGGGTGATGTAGCGCAGCTTGAGCCGCCGCCCATCCACCAGCGGCGGGGCGTGGCGTTCCACCGCCTCCTCGAACCAGCGGTTCAAGGCACCCGTCGCCACCCGGCTGTTCCAGGTGTCGTGCACCGCCCGCACCGCCGGCAGCAGCCGGTCCACGCCCACGCCGGTCAGCGCGGACACGTTCACCACGGGGATGCCCTTCATCTGCGCCATGCTGGTTTCCAGCCGGTCGCTAATTGCGCGGCGCGTCGCGGTGCGGTCGGCCACCGCGTCCCACTTGTTCAGCACCAGCACGCAGGCCCGGCCTTCCCGCTCGATCAGCCGGGCGATCTGCAGGTCCTGCTCATGCAGGCCCAGGACCGCATCGACGCAGAGCACGACGACCTCCGCCATCTTCAGCGCCTCGATGCTGGCGCTGACCGACATCTTCTCCAGCGGCAGGTCCACCCGCGCCTTGCGGCGCAGCCCGGCGGTATCGACCAGCTCGATGGGGCCGTGCGCGTCGCTCAGCGGCACCGCCACCGCGTCGCGCGTCAGGCCGGGTTCCGGCCCGGTGATCATCCGCTCCTCGCCCAAGAGGCGGTTCAGCAACGTGGACTTGCCGGCGTTGGGCCGGCCGACGATGGCGAGCTTCAACGGCCGCGCGTCCTCGTCTTCCGTTTCGTGGGGCGCAGGCAGCCGGTCGGCGATCTCCGTCATCAGGGAGGACAGGCCTTCCCCATGCTCCGCCGACATCGCCAGCGGCTCCCCGAGGCCCAGGCTGTAGGCGTCCAGCGCCGCCGCGGCGCCGGCCCGGCCCTCCGCCTTGTTGGCGACCAGCAGCACCGGGCGGCCCTGGCGGCGCAGCCAGGCGGCGAAGTGGCTGTCCGCCGGGGTGACGCCGGCGCGGGCGTCCACCACGAACACGATCAGGTCGGCCAAGGCCACCGCCGCCTCCGACGACGCGCGCATCCGGCCCGGCAGCGTGTCGGGCGCCGACTCCTCCAGCCCGGCGGTGTCGATCAGGCGCACGCGCTTGCCGCGCAGCAGGGCCTCCGCCTCCTTGCGGTCCCGGGTCACGCCGGGCGTGTCCGACACGATGGCGGAGCGGCGCCCGGCCAGCTTGTTGAACAGCGTGCTCTTGCCGACGTTGGGCCGCCCGGCGATGACGACGGTGGGGAGCGCCGTCACCGGAACGCCTGCACGGTGCCGTCGTCGGTCACGATGAACAGCGTGCCGGCCGCGGCGATGGGGGCAACGGCCGCCGGCCCGCGCAACTGCTGCCGCCCCAGGATGCGGCCGTCCGTGGGATCGACGGAAAGCGCCGTCTCGTTGCTGCCGGCCAGCACCAGGCGCCCGCCCGCCAGCACCGGGCCGGTCCAGAACAGCCGGTCGCGCCGCCGGTCCGGGTCGTCGTAGCGCGGCAGATCGACCACCCAGCGCACCCGCCCGTCGTCCCGCCCGACCGCCGCGAGCGACTGGTCAAGGGTCTGCACGAACAGCCAGTCGCCGGCGAGCCACGGCGTCTCGCTGCCGCCCACCTCCCGTTCCCACAGCCGCCGGCCGGAGCGCAGGTCAAGCGACACCAGCAGCCCGCCCACGCCCACCGCATACACCCGGCCCCGGTCCACCACCGGCAGCCCGCTGATCGCCGACAGGTCCACCAGGCTGTTCCGCCCGCGCGAGGAGGCCAGGCTGTCGCTCCAGGCGAGCGCGCCGCTCTCGGCCCGCACCGCCGCGAGGTCGCCCGACCCGAACCCCGTCACCACCAAGCCCTCGCTGATGGCCGGCGCCGCTTGGCCGAGCACGGTCGTAGCGCTGGCGGCAGCCTGGTAGGCCCAAACCCGGTCGCCCGTCGCGGCATCAAGGGCGATCAGCTTGTCGTCGATCGTCGTCACGTACAGGCGCCCGTCCGCCACCGTGGGCGCGGAGCGCGCGGGCGAGCCGAGCGGCTTGCGCCAGCGGATCGCGCCCCCGCCGGCATCGAGCGCCAGCGCGTCCGCCCGGCCGGTGCTGACATAAACGACGCCGTCCACCGTTGCGATCCCGCCGCCCACGTTGGTACTGCGGTCCTTGTCGTCCTGCGTTTCGGTCCGCCAGATGCGGCGCCCGGTCGCGAGGTCGAATGCCGACACCACGGCGTCGCTGTCCATGGTGAACACCCGGTCGCCCGCGACCAGCGGCTGCGCGGTGATCTTGGCGCGGTAGCCCCCGCCTTCCCCGATGCTGGCCCGCCAGTTCGGCGCCATGCCCTCGACCTGGACGTGGCCCACGGCATGGGTGACGGTCCCGCCCGCCTGCGGCCAGTCCGGCGTCGCGGCCGGCGGCGGCACGGTCACGGGCCGCTGGTCCGCCGGGTCGGCCTCCAAGCCGCGCCGGGCCGCGCCGATCACCTCCCGCTTGCCCGGAAGCGGCTCCTTGGTGTCGCTGAGCAGGCTGTCGAGGGTGCTGCAAGCCGCCGCCGCGAACGGCAGCAGCAACACGGCGCGGCGCTTCATCCCCGCGGCGCCGGCGGAGCTGCGGGAGCCGCAGCCGGGGCTGCCGGAGCGGCAGCCGGGGTGGCGGAGTCCGCGGGCGCCGATTCGTTCAGCCGGACCAGCAGGCCGTTCGCCCGGCCGCGCACGCCGTCCGGCGCGGTCACGTCGGCGGCGAGCTGCCGCAGCGTTTCACGGGCTGCGTCGGTGCGCCCGGTGCGCAGCGCGAGCAGCGCCTGGT
>CAXTUO010000169.1:0-827 GCA_964247175.1 uncultured Acetobacteraceae bacterium
GCCATCGTGACGCCCATGGCGCCCTACCTGTACCGCCTCGCCTTCCAGCCGCTGGCGGAGGCGTCGGTGCTCACCCTGCTGATCGCCAGCATCGGCGTGCACCTGGCCCTGCTCGGCCTCGGCCTCGTGTTCTTCGGGCCGGAAGGCTACCGCGCCCCGGGCTTCTCCGACGCGCGCTACGATTGGGGCAGCCTGGTGATTCCCGGCCAGGCGGTTTGGATCGTGGGCAGCACGCTCGCGCTGATCGCGGCGCTTTACCTGTTCTTCGAGCATACCCTGTCCGGCAAGGCGCTGCGGGCGACGGCGGTGAACCGGCTGGGGGCGCGGCTGGTAGGCATCGCGACCGCCGTGTCCGGACGCATCGCCTTTCTGCTCGCCGGGCTGATCGGCACGCTGTCCGGCATCCTGATCGCGCCCTTGACCACCGTGTACTACGACAGCGGCTTCCTGATCGGCTTGAAGGGCTTCGTCGCCGCCATCATCGGCGGCCTGGTCAGCTACCCCATCGCCGCGCTCGCCGCGGTGCTGGTGGGCTGCGTCGAAAGCCTGTCCTCGTTCTATGCCAGCGCGTTCAAGGAGGTGATCGTCTTCGCCGTCATCATCCCGGTCCTGCTTTGGCGCAGCCTGCGCAGCCCGGCGGAGGAGGAATGACCCGGCTGCTCCCGGCCCTGCTGTTCCTCCTGTTCCTCGGCGTGCCGTTCCTGCCGGGGGTGCCGAGCTTCTGGGTCACGCTCGCGGACTACGCCGGCATCGCCGGCATCGTGGCCCTGGGGCTGGTGGTGCTGACGGGGTATGGCGGCATGACCTCCTTTGGGCAGGCGACGTTC
>CAXTUO010000169.1:837-7203 GCA_964247175.1 uncultured Acetobacteraceae bacterium
GGTTGCGGGGCTTACGTTTCCGCGCTGCTCACCACCACCGCGGGCGCCGGGCTGTCGCCCTGGCTGACGCTGCCGGCGGCGCTGCTGGCGAGCGGGGCGGCGGCGCTGGCGCTTGGCGCCGTCACCTTGCGGCTGTCCGGGCATTATTTGGCGCTCGCGACCATCGCCTGGGCGGTCAGCCTGTTTTACCTGGCCGGCAACCTCGATGTGCTCGGCCGCAACGACGGGCTGTCCGGCATCCCGCCGCTGCGGATCGGCGGCATGGCACTGACCGGGAGCCGGGAGTACTTCGTCGTGGTCTGGGTGGCCGTGGCGCTGTCCGTGCTGCTGACGCTCAACCTGCTCGACAGCCGGATGGGCCGGGCGATCCGGGCGCTGCGCGGGGGGGCCGCGGCGGCGGCGAGCTTCGGCGTCCACCTGCCGCGGACGCGCATCCTGGCGTTCACCTATGCCGCCGTGCTCGCGGGGCTGGCGGGGTGGCTGTACGCGCACATGCAGCGCAGCGTGAACCCCACCCCGTTCGGGCTGAACGCCGGGATCGAGTACCTGCTGATGGCGGTGGTGGGCGGTGCCGGGTCGGTTTGGGGGGCGCTGCTGGGGGCGGCGCTGGTCACGGCCGTGAACGACCAGTTGCAGAGCCTGCTGCCGCGGCTGCTGGGCCAGCAGGGCAATTATGAGACCATTGTATTCGGCGTGCTTCTGGTCCTGGTGCTGCAAACCGCGCCGGACGGGCTGTGGCCGCGGCTGCGCCGCCTGTTCCCCCCGGCCCGGCCGCGCCGTGCGGATACGGACGCAGCTCCCCTGCCCGCCCGCGCGCTGCCGGCCCCGGGCACGCCCGTGCTGTCCGCCGCCGGGCTGCGCAAGGCGTTTGGCGGCCTCCTCGCGGTGAACGGCATGGGGCTGCATTTGGACGCGGGGGAGATCGTCGGACTGATCGGTCCCAACGGCGCGGGCAAGAGCACGACGTTCAACCTGCTGACCGGCGTGGCGCGGCCCGGCGCCGGGCAGGTGCGGTTCATGGGCCGCGACGTGACCGGATTGGACCCGCCCGGCGTCGCGCGTCTCGGCATCGCGCGCAGCTTCCAGCACGTGAAGCTGGTGCCCGGCATGTCCGTGCTGGAGAACGTGGCGCTCGGCGCGCATGGGCGCGGCACGGCCGGCCCCGTGTCCGCGCTGCTGCGCCTGGACCGGGCGGAGGAGGCGCGGCTGTTCGCCGAAGCGCGGCGGCAGATCGCCCGGGTGGGGCTGGACGGGCACGCCGACAAGCCCGGTGACAGCCTGGCGCTCGGCCAGCAGCGCCTCCTGGAGATCGCCCGCGCCCTGTGCCTCGATCCCATCCTGCTGCTGCTGGACGAGCCGGCGGCCGGGTTGCGCCATGCGGAAAAGGCCGGCCTCGCCGCCCTGCTGCGCCGCCTGCGCGATGACGGCGTGACGGTGCTGCTGGTGGAGCACGACATGGAGTTCGTCATGCGGCTGTGCGACCGCCTGGTGGTCATGGAGTTCGGCGCCAAGCTCGCCGAGGGCGACCCCGCCGCCATCCGCGCCAACCCGGCCGTCATCGAGGCCTACCTGGGCGCCGCCGCTTGAGCGTGCTGGAGGTTTCGGACCTGCATGTCAGCTACGGCGGCATCGGCGCGGTGCATGGCGTGTCGCTGACGGTCGGGCCGGGCCAGATCGTCACGGTGATCGGCCCGAACGGCGCAGGCAAGACGACCCTGCTCCATGCGGTGATGGGCGTGCATCCCGGCCGGGGCGGCGTGCGGTTCGGGGGCCAGGACCTCGGACGGCTCGGCGTCGAGGATCGGGTCCGCGCCGGCATGGGGCTGGTGCCGGAGAAGCGCGAGCTGTTCTCGACGTTGTCGGTGGAGGACAACCTGCGCCTGGGCGGCTTCCGGCACCGCTGGGCCGGGCGTGCGCCGGCGCGGCGCGACTTGGACGAAGTTTATGCGCTGTTTCCCCGCCTGCTGGAGCGGCGCCGCCAGCAGGCGGGCACGCTGAGCGGCGGCGAGCGGCAGATGCTCGCCATGGGCCGCGCGCTGATGGCCCGGCCCGACCTGCTGATGCTGGATGAGCCGAGCCTGGGCCTGGCGCCGCTGATCGTGCGGGAGGTGTTCCGCATCATCGCCGGGCTGCGCGCCCGCGGCTGCGCCATCCTGCTGGTGGAGCAGAACGCCCGCGCCGCGCTGCAGGTCGCCGACCATGGCTACGTGCTGGAAACCGGGCGCGTGGCGCTGGAGAGGCCGAGCGCCGAGTTGGCCGGGGACGCGCGGGTGATCGGGACCTATCTCGGGACCGGGACGGGATGATGCGGAACCGGTCATGGCTGCGCCACGTTTCCAGATACTATGTTTGAACAACTCAAGGCAGCTCCTATGCGCAAACTCCTCCTTTCCTTGGCCCTGCTTGGCGTCGCCTCCCTGCCAGTCCGCGCGGCGCCGGCCCTGCAGCCCGCGCTGGCCGCGGTCGCCGCGTCCAACCAGGCAACCGTGCAGATGGTGCAGTATGATCGCCGTGAGTTCCTCCGGCGGCAGGAGTTTCGGCGCCGCCAGGAAATCCGGCGGGAGCGGTTCCGCCGCCGCCAGGCCATCCGGCGCGGCTACGTCCGGCCCTATTAAGCTGGCGCGAACAAGCCTGGGCGGCTGACGTCAGCTTCCGTCGTCCGGCTCGGTTTGCGTGTGCAGCCCGATGTGGTTGCGGTCCATGCCCTGCATGATCGCATCCACGTCGCGCTGCACCGCCGTCCGCGGCCGCAACGGCGCCCGAGAGGGCCGGCTCGGGTCCGACGGAACCATGGGGCCGGCCAGCAGCACGCAAGCGTCCCGATCGCCGGCGTCGCAGTCCTGCTGCAGACGGCCTAGGAAGCCAGGTCGCTGCGGCGCGCATCCCGCCAAGGCTCCCAATACCGCCAAGCCTGCCAGGCAGCTTCCCCTCATCCGCAAGCAGTGCCTGCGCTGGCGGTCATCAAGTGCCAAATACGGAGGCCCCGCCCCGGGCGGCAACGGACGGGCGATGCCGACGTCCAGGATTGTGCATCAGTCATGGCTCCCATGATAAAACAACTGCCCTCGTGATGGAACACCCAGGCACTAGGGAAGCCGGGGTTCGGCCAGCCTTTGCTCGACCACCTGACGCCACGGAGCATCCGGCGGCGCGGCGGCCAGGGCACGGCGGTACAGGGAAGCCGTGGAATCGCTGACCCCGCCCTCCGCCCGGGTGGCGGCCTCCGCGGCGCGGGCGGCGATCACCGGGTCGAAGCGCGCCTGAAGCGCCGCGCGCAGCGCCGCCGCCGCCGCCGCGTCGTTGCCCCGGCTTTCTTCGATGTTGCCCAGCAGCAGGAAGCCCTGGCGGGCCTGCTCGGTGTGCGGGTCCATGGCGGCCAGCCGCTCCCGCAGCTCGGCGATCAGCGCGTTTTCCTCGGCCGAATGCGCTTCCCGGCTCGACGCCCCCGGCAGGCCCGGCGAGCCGCCGACGGCATACAGCCCGAGCGCCAGGACCGGCACCAGCGCCAGCGCGGCGATCACCGGCGTGCGGGAGCCGGGCTGGGCCGTGTCCTCCGCCGTTTCCGCGATGTGCAACAGGCGGCGCTGCACCTCCAGCTTCGCGGTCGCGTGCTCCGCCGGCAGGATGCGGCCTTCCGCCAGGTCGCGGTCCAGCTCGGCCAATTGGTCGCGGTGCAGCGCGATGGCCGGGTCGCGCCCGCCGCGGGTGGCGGTACGGCGGCGCAGCACCAGGGCCAGCGGCGCCAGGGCGGCTGCCGCCAGGACGAGGATGGCCAGCCAGATCATGGGGACGAAGGGCGGGGGGACGAAGGGTTGGGAGGCGAAAGGTCGGCCAGGCGGGCGCGTTCCGCTTCCGTCAAGGGCGCGGGCACGGCCGGGGCGCGGCGCCGCGACAGCAGGGCGAAGCCGAGGCCGGCCGCCACCGCCAGCACCGGCGACGCCCAAAGAAAGGCCGTCGCGGCGTTCATCGGCGGGCGCAGGCGCACGAAGTCGCCGTAGCGCGCGACGACCCACTCGGTTGCCTGCTTGTCGGCGTCGCCCGCGGCGATCCGGGTGCGGACGATGCGGCGGAGGTCGCGCGCCAGGTCGGCGTTGCTGTCCTCGATGCTCTCGTTCTGGCAGACGAGGCAGCGGAGCTGGCGGCCGACATTCTCCGCCCGGGCTTCCTGCGCCGGGTCGGGCAGCATCTCCGCCGGGTCGCTGATGGCGTAGGCGGCGCCGCTCCAAAGCAGCACCAGGAGAAAAAGGGCTTTCATGCCATGGCCCGCAGCAGCGGCTGCAACTGCTCGGACACCACATCGGGGGTCAGCGGCCCCGCCATGCGCCAGCGCACGATGCCCTGGGGGTCGATCAGGTAGCTTTCCGGCACGCCGTACACGCCCCAGTCGATCGCCACCTGGCCCGGCGCGTCGCGCGCGATGCGGGCGTAAGGGTTGCCGTGCCGGGCGACGAAGCCGGAAGCGGCGGCAACCGTGTCCTTGTAGGCGATGCCCCAGATCGGCACGCCGGCGCGGGACAGCGCCATCAGCTCCGGGTGCTCGATCACGCAGGGCACGCACCAGCTTGCGAAGAAATTGACCAGCACGGGGCGGCGCAGGGCGACGATCTCGGCGCTGCCGAAGCCCTGGCCCGGCTCCTGCGCCGGCAGGGCGAACTCCGGCATGGGACGGCCGATGAGCTGGCTCGGCACGTCGTGCGGATCGAACCGGCCGGCCTTCATGCGGCCCAGCACCGTCCAGAACCCGGCGCCGGCCAGCACCGCCGCGCCGAACGGCGCCAGCAGCAGGGCCTGGCGGCGGTTCACGCGATTGCAGACCCGGGGCGCACGGCTGCCCGGGCCGGCGCACCCACTCGCGTGCGGCGGTCGAGCAACGACAAGCCGCCGCCCAGCGCCATGATCAGCGCACCGAACCAAATCCAGGGAGCCAGCGGGTTATAGTTGAGGCGCATGATCGCCGCATCGTCGCGCTCCTCGCCCAGCACCACGTAAAGGTCGGCCAACCCGTTGGTGTGGATCGCGGCTTCCGTCGTCGTCATGCGCTGCACGGGGAATGTGCGGCGCGACGGCTGCATCACCGCAACCATCCGCCCGTCGCGCTCCAGCCGCACCGTCGCGACGCGCTCCTCGTAGTTCGGCCCGGACTGGTTGCGCAGCCCTTCCAGGGTCCAGCCATAGCCCGCCGACTGCACGGTGTCCCCGGGATGCATCAGCACGACCTGCTGGGTCGCGAGCGACATGCCGGCGACGCCCGCGACCGTCACGCCCATGCCGGCATGGCCCAGCGCCGCCCCGAACATCGAAAGGCGCAGGCCGCGCAGCCGGGCCACGCTGTCCCCGACTGGCACCCGGAACAGCCGGATGCGCTCGACCACCTCTGCGAACGACCCGAGGATCAGCCAGGCCGCGCCGCCGAACGCCAGGGCCGGCAGGCCGCGTGCCGGGCCGAGCGCCGCGATCACGCCCACGGCCAGCGCCGCGACCGCCGCCCACCACAGGCGCAGCAATGCCGGCGCCAGTTGCGCGCGCTTCCACGCCATGGTCGGCGCCACGATCATCGCCGCGAACACCGGCACGCACAGCGGCAGCACGGTGGCGTTGAAGAACGGTGCCCCTACGGAGATCTTGGTGCCGAGCACGAAATCGGCGAACAGCGGGTACATGGTCCCGGTGATCACCACGGCCGCCATGCTGCACAAGAGAACGTTGTTGAACACCAGCGCCCCCTCCCGGCTCAACGGCGCGAACAGCCCGCCCGGCGCCAGCGCCGGGGCGCGGAAGGCGAACAGCAGCAATGAGCCGCCGATGACGATGGCCAGCAGGCCCAGGATGAACACGCCGCGCGTCGGGTCGTTGGCAAAGGCGTGCACGGAGTTGAGGATGCCCGAGCGCACCAGGAAGGTGCCGGACAGGCTGAGCGAGAAGGTGCCGATGGCGAGCAGCACGGTCCAAACCTTCAGCGCCTCGCGCTTCTCCACCACGATGGCCGAGTGCAGCAGCGCGGTGCCGGTGAGCCACGGCAGCAGGGACGCGTTCTCCACGGGGTCCCAGAACCAGAAGCCGCCCCAGCCCAGGACGTAGTAGGCCCACCAGGAGCCGAGCGCGATGCCCACCGTCAGCAGGCACCAGCTCGCCAAGGTCCAGGGCCGCACCCATCGGCCCCAGGCGGCGTCGATCCGGCCCTCCAGCAGCGCCGCCACCGCAAAGGCGAAGGGCACGGCGAAGCCCACGTAGCCGGAATAAAGGATGGGCGGGTGGAAGGCGAGGCCGGGGTCCTGCAAAAGCGGGTTCATGTCCCGCCCGTCGAACGGCGGCGGCCACAGCCGGTTGAACGGGTTGCTCGCCAGCAGCGCGAACAGCAGGAACCCG
>CAXTUO010000170.1:0-7201 GCA_964247175.1 uncultured Acetobacteraceae bacterium
GCGCTCGACACCGTCCTGCTGCGCGGGCGGGCGCCGTGGACCATGCACCACGCCCATGCGGACCATGAAGGGCTGCGCCCGGCCAAGGAAGCGCCGCGCATCGCCTACCCGAAGCCTGACGGCAAGTTGACCTTCGACCGCCTGTCCTCCGTGTTCATCAGCAACACCAACCATGAGGAGGACCAGCCGCCGCACCTGCAACTGCGCGATCCCAAGCGGTGGCAGGGGGTGAACTGGGAGCAGTTCGCCAGCCCGGAAAGCCGCTACTGCCCGGCGGGCGTGTATGAGGCGGTGGGCGTCGAAGAGGGCGAGCCGCGCCTGCAGATCAACGCGCAGAACTGCGTCCACTGCAAGACCTGCGACATCAAGGACCCCACGCAGAACATCGACTGGGCCGTGCCGGAAGGCAGCGGCGGCCCCAACTACCCGGGCGGCATGTAGCGTGATGCCGGGCATCCGCCGATCCGCGCTGCTGGCGCTGGCGCTGCTGGCCGGGGGCGCCGCGAACGATTTCGGCCTAGAGGATGCGTCCGGGACCTCGGCGTTCCAGCCGAAGGGTGCGTTCGGCGACTACCTCACCGGGCGGTTCGCGGAGCAGCAGGGCGACCTGGACATCGGCGCCGACCGGTTGCGGGCGGCGCTGGGCCAGGATGCCGGGGTGGGGGAGGTGGCGAGCCAGGCGTTCGTCGCCGCCGTCCTGGCAGGGCGGCCCGACGCGGCGCGGCTGGCCACAGGCGTCGCCGACAACGTGGTGGCTCAGCTTGTGCTCGCCGACCGGGATGCGAAGAACGAGGACTGGGAACAGGCGGAAGCCCGGTTCGCGGCGCTGCCGCAGCAAGGGCTGACGCAGATCCTGCGGCCCCTGCTGATCGCCTGGGCGCAGCAGGGCGCCCGGCGCACCACCGCGGCGCTTGCGGGCTTGCAGCCCGCCTTGGAGGAGCCGCGCTTCCGCGGCGTGATGGCGCTGCACGCGGCGCTGATCGCCGACCTCGGCGGCTTCAACGGCGACGCCGCCCGGCTGTATGAGGTCGCGCAGGCCGCGTATGGCGGGCTCAACCTCCGGCTCGGGCAAATCCTGGCGAACTGGCAGGCCCGGCAGGGCAACGAGGAGGAGGCGCGCCGCACCGTGCGCGACATGGTGGGCGCGAACGGCGACCTGGCGCTTGCCCGTGACGCGCTGGAGCGCGACGTGGGAACCCGCCCCGTCCGCAACGCCACCGACGGCATCGCCGAAACCTATCTCGCCATGGCCGCGACGCTGCGGCAGCAGAACGCCAACGACTCGGCGCAGGTGATGCTGCGCCTGGCGCTGGACGTGCGGGACGACTTCACCGCGGCGCGGCTGCTGCTGGCCGATATCCAGGAGGGCAACAAGCAGACCGGCGCCGCGGCGCAGACCCTGGCGGGCGTGCCGCCGACCGACCCGCTGGCGGTGGTCGTGACGCTGCGCCGCGCCAACCTGCTGGACGGCACGGGCCAGGAGGACGAGGCGACCCGGATGCTGGAAGCGCTGGCCCAGGAATACCCGGACCGTCCGGAGCCGCTGGTGCAGATCGGCGACAGCCTGCGCCGGCGCAACCGCTTCCATGATGCGGCGGAGGCCTATGACCGCGCGGTGGCCCGCATCGGCACGCCCAGCCGGGCCAACTGGCCGCTGTTCTACGAGCGCGGCATCGCCTTTGAGCGCGACGGGCAGTGGCCCAAGGCGGAGGCCGACTTCGAGTACGCCCTGCAACTGGCGCCGGACCAGCCGAACGTGCTGAACTACCTCGGCTATGCCTGGGTGGAGCGGGGCCATGAGGTGGACCGCGCCCGGCACATGATCGAGCGCGCGGTGGAGCAGCGGCCCAACGACGGCGCGTTCATCGACAGCCTGGGCTGGGTGCAGTTGCGCCAGGGCGACGCCGAGGGCGCGCTGAAGAACCTGGAACGCGCGGTGGAGCTGCAATCGGAGGACCCGGTGATCAACGCGCATCTCGGCGACGCGCTGGACGCCGTAGGCAGGCGCCGGGAAGCGGAGTTCCAATGGCGCCGCGCCCTGAACCTGAACCCCGAACCCGAGGACCAGGCGCGCATCGAAGGCAAGCTGCGCGACGCCGGGGCGGCGCCGGCAACCCGGACCGCCAGCCCCGGCACGCCCTGAACCGTGCTGACCGAGGCGGCGCGGGCCAAGGTCAACCTGTACCTGCATGTCGTGGGACGGCGGACGGACGGGTATCATCTGCTGGACAGCCTGGCGGTGTTCCCCGGCGCGGCCGACCGGCTGTCCGCGATGCCGGCCGACGCGCTGACGCTGGAGGTCGAGGGTCCCGGCGCGGCCGGGCTGGGAGCCGGGCCGGACAACTTGGTGCTGCGAGCGGCCCGGGCGCTCGCTTCGGCCGCGGGGATGGAAGCCGGCGCGCGGCTCGTGCTGGACAAGCGGCTGCCGGTGGCCAGCGGCATCGGCGGCGGCTCGGCCGACGCAGCCGCCGCGTTGCGGCTGCTGGCCCGGCTGTGGGACGTGCGCCTGCCTGCGAGGCGGATGCGGAAGATCGCGCAAGGGCTGGGCGCGGACGTGCCGGTCTGCCTCGACAGCCGCCCGGCGCGTATGGGGGGCGTGGGCGAACGCTTGCAGCCTGCGCCGGCCTTGCCGGAGTGCGGGGTGGCGTTGCTGAACCCCGGCGTGGCGGTCGCGACGCCAGACGTGTTCCGCGCCCGGCATGGCGCGTTCTCCGCCGTGCCCACGTTGCCGGATGCCTGGCCTGACGCCGCCGCCCTGGCGGCCGGCCTGGGTGCTTTATGCAACGACCTGGAAGCGCCGGCGCTGTCGCTGTGCCCGGCCATCGCCACGGTGCTGGATTGGCTGCGCGCGCAGCCGGGCTGTCTGCTGGCCCGCATGAGCGGCTCGGGCGCCACCTGCTTCGGGCTGTTTGCCGAGGCCGAGGCCGCCGCAGCAGTCGCCGCGCGGGCGCCGGCGTCCTGGTGGGCCTGGGGCGGCACGATGTCGGGCGGGTGATGGGGCTTTACGGACGGGTCCCGCACCCCCTATTGAACAGGCGTGGCAACGATTTTGTCCAGTGGTGGGGCGTCGCCAAGCGGTAAGGCAGCGGACTTTGAATCCGCCATTCGAAGGTTCGAATCCTTCCGCCCCAATCCTCCCTCGGGAACCCGCCGCCATCCGCTGCTGCCGCAAGACAGGATTCGAGGCTAGGCGGAACCAGTTCTCCTGAACACGACGATGCGGTTCGTGTTGGTGCCGGAAGCGTTGTTGCTCACGCCCCAGCAATTGGCCGTCTTGGTGAACTCCTGCTGATTCACCAGCACGGCCAGCCGCTCGAATGGCAGACCCTCGGCCGCCTGCCAAACGAGACGCTCAAGCAGCACCTTGCCGTTGCGGACTTCGCCGACCTCGAACGCGACATGGCCGCCAGGCCGCACAATGCGCGCCTGCTCGGCGAGCGTGCTGCGGACCATCGAAGTCCAGGCCGTCTCGGTTCGGTGCATACCGATTGCGACCGCGTCCACGTCGATCCCGGCGAACCAGCACCGCAGCCAGTTGTCCGAGGCATACTGGACGATGTTCAGGAACGGCGGCGAGGTGACAACGAGCGAGACGCTGGCATCCGGGATGAACACGGAGGCGTCGGCCGGTCCTGTGCCAAGGATTGCTTTCGGGTGGGGCGCTATCGCCCCGTCTTTCAGGAGGGTCCACGTCTTCTTGTTGATGATCGCCGCCACGTCCCGAAGCGGGGGAACTTGCTGCCGGTTCGCGTTGATCTTGGACTGCGATTCGACGGACACAGCTTGGTTCGGCGGCAGCGTATAAACAGAGAAAAACCCGGGTGAATGCCCGGTCAGCCGATTGAGGGCAACCATGCGTATCCAGTCGTCCACCGGATCGGGGTCCGTCATCGCCAAAGGCGCGCGATCATACAGCCAGCGCCGCAGGGCGCAGATCCGGCGCAATGTCTCTGGGTGATAGAAGACGAGCAGATCCTCGCGCTCGATATTCCCCGTCTCCCAAGGGACCGTTTTGAGGCGTTCGGCCACCTGCGCCGCGGTCGGCGGCGTGAGCCGCGGACGTGACAGGAGGACAGACAACGGGTTGATGTCGTTCCCCATCGGCTGGCGCCCCATCAGGGCGGCTTGGACGGGTGTCGTGCCGCGCCCCATGAACGGGTCATGCACCGCTTCGCCAGGCGCGGTCAGGCGGTCGATGAAGAACTCCGGCAACTGCGGCTTGAAGCAGGCGCGGTAGCTGACCTCGTGCAGGCTGTGAGCCCGGCGCTGCCCCGCCGTCCAGAACTCATTGATCAGGTATGGTATCCCACCCTCTGTGAGTTCCTGCGTCGGCGTCCCAAAACCGTTGAACGCCTGGATGCCAGGCAAGAACCTGTTTCCAGCGAAATCACTGGCCTTGTGCACGAAAGGCGCATGTTCCGGACGCGGCAGGATCACCTCATCGCCTCATCAGATGCGGGGCTGGGACCCTGGTCCGGTCCCGTTATCAACGCCGTGAACGAGGCGGCGAGGGAAATCAAGGTATCAGCTTTCTTGCTCCCGGCGGTCTTCCTGGGGAAAACAGGCGCGGAACCCCATATACCGCAGCATACCAACTCAGCCCGGCGTTTGAAGGTCCGAGTCCTTCCACCCCAACCCTCCCTCGGGAGCCCGCCACCATGCCGCAGCCCTTCGCTGAGTTCGCCGGCCCCGTCCCGCCGCCGGCCCCGCTGCGCGCCGCGATCACCGCCGCGTATCGCCGGCCGGAGCCGGACTGCCTGCCGCCGCTGATCGCCGCCGCCACGCTGCCTAAGCCTGTTGTCCAAGACGCCCAGGCGTTGGCGACCCGTTTGGTCGAGGCGCTGCGGGCCAAGGGCACGCGGGGCACGGTGGAAGGCCTGATCCGCGAGTACGCCCTGTCCACCCAGGAGGGCGTGGCGCTGATGTGCCTGGCGGAGGCGCTGCTGCGCATCCCCGACACCGCCACGCGGGACGCGCTGATCCGCGACAAGATCGGGGCCGGGGACTGGCAATCGCACGTCGGGCACTCCTCCTCCTTGTTCGTGAACGCCGCGACCTGGGGCCTGGTCGTCACCGGCAAGCTGACCTCCGCCACGCCGCAGCGCGGCCTGCCGGCAGCACTCACCCGGCTGATCGGGCGGGGCGGGGAGCCGCTGATCCGCCGGGGCGTGGACCTCGCGATGCGGATGATGGGCGAGCAGTTCGTCACCGGCCAGACCATCGACGAGGCCCTGGCCAACAGCCGCCGGCTGGAAGCGCGCGGGTTCCGCTACTCCTACGACATGCTGGGGGAGGCGGCGACCACGGCGGAGGACGCGGCGCGCTACCTGGCGGACTATGAGCGCGCCATCCACGCCATCGGCGCCGCCGCGGCGGGCCGGGGCATCCTGAACGGGCCGGGCATCTCCATCAAGCTGTCGGCGCTGCACCCGCGCTATTCCAGGGCGCAGCGGGCGCGGGTGCTGTCCGAATTGCTGCCCCGGCTGCAAAGCCTCGCCGCCCTGGCGCGGCGCTACGACATCGGCCTCAACATCGACGCGGAGGAGTCCGAGCGGCTGGAACTCTCGCTCGACCTGCTGGAAGCGCTGTGCCACGACCCGGCGCTGGCCGGCTGGAACGGCGTCGGCTTCGTGGTGCAGGCCTACCAGAAGCGCAGCGCCTTCGTCGTCGAATGGCTGATCGACCTCGCCCGGCGCAGCGGGCGCCGCCTCATGGTCCGGCTGGTCAAGGGCGCCTACTGGGACAGCGAGATCAAGCGCGCGCAGGTGGACGGGCTGGAGGGCTTCCCGGTGTTCACCCGCAAGGTCCACACAGATGTGTCCTACCTCGCCTGCGCCCGCGCCCTGCTGGCCGCGCCCGACCAGGTGTTCCCGCAGTTCGCCACGCACAACGCCTACACGGTCGCCGCGATCCACGGCATGGCCGGCGCGTACAGCCCAGGCCAGTACGAGTTCCAATGCCTGCACGGCATGGGGGAGCCGCTGTATGAGGAAGTGGTCGGGCACAACAAGCTGAACCGTCCCTGCCGCATCTACGCGCCCGTGGGCACGCATAAGACGCTGCTGGCCTACCTGGTGCGCCGCCTGCTGGAGAACGGCGCCAACTCGTCTTTCGTGAACCGTATCCAGGACCCGGCGGTGCCCGTTGCCGACCTGGCCGCGGACCCGGTGGCGGAGGCCGCGTCGATGCGCCCGCCCGGCGCGCCGCATCCGCGCATCGCCTTGCCACGGGACTTGTTCGCCCCAGGCCGGGCGAACTCCGCCGGGCTGGACCTGTCGAACGAGCAGCGCCTGGCCGAGCTGACGGCCGTCTTGCAGACAAGCGCCGCGCAGGACTGGACCGCCGTGCCGGCGGGGGCCGAAGGCACGGCGTTGGAGGTTCGCAACCCGGCGGATAACCGCGACGTGGTGGGCCACGTCACCGAGGCGACGCCCGAGGAGGTGGACCGCGCGCTGGCCCGGGCGGAAGCCGCGGCGCCAGCCTGGGGCGCCGTGCCGCACGGGGAGCGCGCCGCGGTCCTGCTGGACGCGGCGGACTTGCTGGAAGCGGAGATGCCCGCCCTGCTTGGCCTCCTCGTGCGGGAAGCCGGCAAGAGCCTGCCCAACGCGGTGTCCGAGGTGCGGGAGGCCGTGGATTTCCTGCGCTATTACGCGGCGGAGGTGCGGGACGGTTTCAACAACGAGACGCACCGTCCGCTGGGCGTGGTCGCCTGCATCAGCCCGTGGAACTTCCCGCTGGCGATCTTCACCGGGCAGGCCGCGGCGGCGCTGGCGGCGGGCAACGCCGTGCTGGCCAAGCCCGCCGAGGAAACGCCGCTGATCGCCGCCGCCGCGGTGCGCCTGCTGCGCCGAGCCGGGGTGCCCGAAGACGCGCTGCAACTGCTGCCGGGGCAGGGAAGCGTGGGGGCGCAACTGGCCGGGGACGCCCGGGTGGGCGGCGTGGTGTTCACCGGGTCCACCGCCGTGGCGAAGCTGATCCAGCGCCAGCTCGCGGAGCGCACCGGCCCAGATGGGGCGCCCGTGCCGCTGATCGCGGAAACCGGCGGGCAGAACGCGCTGATCGTCGATAGCTCGGCGCTGGCCGAGCAGGTGGTGGCGGACGTGCTGGTGTCGGCGTTCGACAGTGCGGGCCAGCGGTGCTCGGCGCTGCGGGTGCTGTGCTTGCAGGAGGACGTGGCGGACCGGGTGCTGGCGATGCTGCG
>CAXTUO010000171.1:0-7201 GCA_964247175.1 uncultured Acetobacteraceae bacterium
CACCTGGCCGCCAGGGGCGTGCCGCCCGAGCTGGCCCAAGCCGCCTTGCCGGACCCCGAGGACGAGCTGGCGGCGGCCCTGGCCTATGCGCGCCGCCGCCGGCTCGGCCCGTTCCGGCTGCTGGACGCCGATGCCGACACCCGGCGCAAGGAACTGGGCGCCCTGGCGCGCGCCGGCTTCCCGCAGCCCGTGGCGCAGCAGGCGCTGCGCATGGACCTCGAGGACGCCAAGGCATTGGTGATCCGGCTGAAGCAGGGCTGATGTCCCGGAGCCGCCCGCGCTTTTCCCGCGCCGCCGTCCTGGACGGGGCGCGCCGCAGCCTGCCGATGCAGGCCGCCATCGTGCCGTTCGGCCTGGTGTGCGGCGTTTCGGCCCAGGCGCAGGGCCTGTCCTTGGCCGAGGCGACGCTGATGAGCGGCCTCGTTTACGCCGGCTCGGCGCAGTTGCTGGTGCTCAGCCATTGGTCCAGCCCGGCGCCGGTGCTCGCCGCCGCCCTCGCGTCCTTCGTGGTGAACCTGCGCCTGGCGCTGATGGGGCCGGTGCTGGGGCCGTGGCTCGACCGTTTGCGCGGCTGGCGGCTGTGGGCCAGCCTGTTCGTGATGGCGGACCAGAACTGGGCCATATCGGTGGCGCAGATGCAGACGGGGCAGGGAGACGCCGGGTTCCTGTTCGGGTCGGGGGCGCTGATGTGGGTGTTCTGGGTGGCGTCCACCGCGGCTGGGCACCTGCTGGGCGCGGCCATGCGCCCGCCGGCCGGGCATCCGCTGTTCTTCGCGGCGCTGGCGGTGTTCGTCGCGATCCTCGTGATCATGTGGCGGGGCGGGCGCGACGTGGTGCCCTGGGTCGTGGCGACCGCGGTGTCCCTGCTGTTCGCCCGGGTGCTGCCAGGGACGAGCTGGTACATCCTGCTCGGCGCGCTGTCCGGCAGCGCCGCCGGGGTGTGGCGCGACCGCAAGCGCGGCCTTTCCGCGTGACGCTCGACCCTTGGGTGCTTGCCGCCATCGCCGCCATGGCAGCCGCGACCTTCGTGACGCGGGCCGGCGGCTACCTGCTGTTCCGCGCCTTCAGCCCGCCACCGGCGATGCGGGCCATGCTGGGCTACATTCCCGGCACGCTGTTCGTCAGCTACGTGGCGCCGGCGCTGGCCGCGGGCGGGATGCAGCAATGGGCCGGCGCGCTCGCGACGGCTGCGGTCATGCTTGCGACGCGCAACCTGGCGCTCGCGATCCTCGGCGGCACGGCGGCGGCGGGCGTGGTTTGGGCCGCCGCCGGGTGAGCGGGAAAGGCGCGGCGCCTTTGGTCGCCCTTGCCGTTCTGCTGTCCGCCTGCGGCTCCGGCCCGCACAGGCTCGGGTCTGAGGGCGCGCCCGCCGCGTTGGAATGCGTGCCCTACGCGCGGCAGGTGTCCGGCATCCAGCTCCACGGCGAGGCGTACTCCTGGTGGGAGCAGGCGGCCGGGCGCTACAACCGGGGCAGCGTGCCGCGGCCGGGAAGCGTCCTGGTGTTCCGCCGCAGCGCCCGGCTCGGCTCCGGCCATGTCTCGGTCGTGGAGCGCGTGGTGTCGGACCGGGAAATCGTGGTGACGCAGGCCAACTGGGTGCCCCGCCGCGTGACCCGCGGCGAGCCGGTGGTCGATGTCTCGCCCGGCAACGATTGGAGCATGGTGCGGGTCTGGTGGGCGCCTTCGCTCGCGCTGGGCCGCACGGCCTTTCCGGCCTACGGCTTCATCAGTGCGGCTGCGGCCGGCGAGTCCGGCTCCTGACCATTGCCAAACTGCTTGCAAGCATCGCCGGGCCGCGCCATGTCATGGGGCAGGGCGGGCCTTTGTCCGCCGGTTGAGATTTGGGCGCGCCCTGACCGGGCTTCGCCCGCACGGAGGAACCATGGGTAGCTTCAGCATTTGGCACTGGATGGTCGTCCTGCTGGTCGTCTTGCTGCTGTTCGGGAGCGGCAAGGTCAGCAACCTGATGGGAGACTTCGCCAAGGGCATCAAGTCGTTCAAGAAGAACATGGCCGACGACACCGATGAGTCGATGGAGGCCAGCGCCGAGCGTCCGGCCGGCACCATCGCTGCTCCCGGCACGACGACCACGGTGCGCGAAACGGCGACGACCCGCCACGGCTGACGCTGGGGCGCTGGTTGCATCGTAAGGCGCTGAACGGCGCAGCCGGGAGCCACGACGAAAAGGCGGCCTGACCCAAGCTGCGCCCGCCGCGGTTCATCCGTGGCGGGCGCATTGCGTCGTGGGCTGGGCTGATCCATGGTTCCGGCCGCAAGGAGGCCTTCCATGACCGCCACGACCGCCGCCACGCCGGAACATGCCGGCTTCTCGTCCCAGCGCCTGCGCAAGATCGACGGGTGGATGGATCGCCTGGTCGAGGACGGCAGGCTGGCCGGGCTGTCCGTCCTGGTAAGCCGGCGCGGCCAGGTGGCGTATGAGCGCCACGCCGGGTTGGCGGACGTGGCACGGGGATTGCGCATGGAGCCGGATAGCATCCTGCGCATTTATTCCATGACCAAGCCGCTCACGAGCGTGGCCCTCATGATGCTCTACGAGGACGGGCTGTTCCAACTGGACGACCCGGTCAGCGCCGTGTTGCCGTGCTTCAAGGAGATGCGGGTTTATGCCGGGGAGGGCAGGGAACCTGTGCCGGCCGAGCGCCCCATCACCTTTCGGGACCTGCTGACCCACACCGCCGGGCTGACCTACGGCTTCATGAACGCGACGCCGGTGGACGCGATGTACCGGGACCAGGGCGTCGATTTCCAGACCTCCGACGGCACCCTGGCCGAGGTCGTGGAGCTTGCGGCGTCGCTGCCGCTGCTGGCGCAGCCCGGCTCGGCCTGGAACTACAGCATCGCCACCGACGTGCTGGGCCATCTGGTGGCTGTGCTGTCAGGGCGGGAGTTCGGGCAGTTCCTGCACGACCGGGTCATCGCGCCGCTCGGCATGGCGGACACGGCGTTCCAGGTGGCGCCGGACAAGCTCGGGCGGTTCGCCGCGAACTACCATCGGGGGGATGACGGCCGGGCCACGTTGCTCGACGACCCGGCAACCAGCCGGTTTGCGACCCCACGCGCCATCGCCTCCGGCGGCGGCGGCTTGCTGGGCACCGGGCGCGACTACATGCGCTTCTGCCGCATGATGCTGAACCGCGGCACGCTGGACGGCGAGCGCCTGCTGGGCCGCAAGACGGTGGAGCTGATGACGGCGAACCACCTGGGCGGCGACATGGCCAGCATGGGCCAGGCGCGCTTCAGCGAAAGCAACTACGAGGGCATCGGCTTCGGCCTGGGCTTTTCCGTCATGCTCGACCCGGCGCGCGCCCAGATCCTGGGATCGCCCGGTGAGTACGCCTGGGGCGGAGCGGCCAGCACCGCGTTCTGGATCGACCCCGCCGAGGACATGGCCGTCATCTTGATGACCCAGCTCACGCCCTCTTCCACCTACCCGATCCGCCGGGAGCTGCGCGTCCTGACGTATCAGGCGCTGGTGGACTGATCGACCAGGCCGATCTCGGGATTGGGCTCCGGCGCCAGCGCGCGGTGGTACCGGTCCATCACTTCCCGCGGGTCCCCATCGGCCATCACCCGGCCCTGGTCCAGCCAGATCACCCGGGTGCTCCAATCGAGGATCACCGGGACCGAATGCGATGACAGCACCAGGATTTCGGCGCCCCGCACCATGTCCTCCAGGCGGCTGCGCGCCCGCTCCATGAACGCGGCGTCGCCGGCCAGGAACCATTCGTCCATCAGCAGCACCTGCGGCCGTATGGCGGTGGCGAGCGCGAAGCCCAGCCGGATCACCATGCCGGAGCTGTAGAAGCGTACCGGCAAGTCGAGGAACTCCGCCAGTTCGGCGAACTCCTGCACATCGTCCTCCAGGCGCCGGATCGCCGCCCGCGGCAGGCCGCTGTAAAGCCCACGCAGCGCGATGTTCTCGCGCCCGGTCAATTCGGGGTTCATGCCGAGGTTGGGGTCGAGCAGGGCGCCGATGTTGCCGCGCACGTGCACGGAGCCGACCACAGGCTCGTAGATGCCGGCCAGCGTGCGCAGCAGCGTGGTCTTCCCCGCACCGTTGCCGCCGATCAGGCCAAGCCGGTCCCCGCTGTGGAGGTGCAGCGACACGTGGCGGAGCGCCTGCACCACGATGCGGTGCCGCCCGTCCTCCTGCAAGCGCCGGCTGGCCGCGGCGAACATCGTCCGCTTCAGGCTGCGGCTGTTGCCATGGTAGATCGGGAAGCTGACGTCCACGCCATCCACGTCGATGGTCGCCATGCCCGTCAAACCCAGAACGCCAGGCGCCCGCGCACCCGCGCGAACAGCAGCCAGGCCGCCCCGCAAAGCAGGGCGCTGTAGCCCAGGGCGGACAGCCAGACCTGCCAATCCGCCGCCCCGCCCAGCAACGGCGCCCGCACGACCTCAAGCAAGGTGTAGAACGGGTTGAACGGCAGCAGCGCCGCCTGCGCCCCTTTCAGCAGCTCGGGCTTCCAGATGATCGGGCTGATGAAGAACGCGATCTGCATGACGCTGCCGACGATGGGCGGGATGTCGCGGAACCGGGCGCATACCGCGCCCAGCAGCAGGCACGCGGCCAGTCCGTCGATCACCCAAAGCAGGATGCCCGGCGCCGCCGCCCAGGCCGCCAAGCCCGGCCACACGTCGAAGACGGCATACACCACCAGGATCACCGGGATGTTGTGCGCCAGCACCAGCAGGTTCCGGGTGATGACCCGGATGGCGTAGAGCGTGAACGGCATGCGCTGCGAGCGGATCATGCCCTCCGCCTGCTGGAAGCTGCCGCAGGCGTCCGTCACCACGCTGCCCAGCACGTTCCACAGCACGAGCGACAGCGCCAGGAACGGCAGGTAGTCGTGCAGCTCCATCTTGAACAGTTGCGAGTACAGCACGCCGAGCGCGCCGATCATCACGCCCGTGGACAGCGTCAGCCAGAACGGGCCGAGCACCGAGCCGCGGTAGCGCAGCCGGATGTCGAACCAGCCAAGCGTCACCCCAAGCCGCCACAGCGCCAAGCCGTCCCGCACGTCCCGCACGGCCAGGCGCTGCCGCGCCCCGGCCGAGTGGTCTGAATGCAGCACGAGATCGGCCACGCCGCGGGGGTCTAGGGTTGCGCTCACCGGCGCGCGATAGCCGATCCGGCCCGGCACTGCAACCGGCGCACGCCGACCCGCCGGATGACCGTGTGCCGCCCTGCGGCGGGAGCGCCACAGGCTCCTTCACGAAATATCGCTAACCCGTAACAAACTGTTGCCAGAAAATTCAGCCTAGGCTAACGGGTTGAACAAGGTCGCTCCTTGCTGACCTGAACGACGGCTCGCAAGGCCGTTGTGCCCTCCGGCCGTTTCACGGCCGCGCCACGACGGAGGCCGCGTCCATGCCGCATTGCCGTTTGCCTGCAACGTCCCCGGTCCGCATCCGGTCCACCGCTTGTCTCATGAGCAGCGTCGCAGCTCTTGCCCTGCTGTCGGCCTGCGCGAGCCAAACGCAGAAGATCAGCGCGCAGCAGGAGTCGACGCAGTACCTGTCGCATGCCCGCCGCAGCTATACCCCGCCCGGGCCGGCCAGCGACCCTTGGGGACCCTATATCACCGAGGCCGCCGCCAAGTTCGACGTGCCGGAGCGGTGGGTCCGCGAGGTGATGCGCCAGGAATCCGGCGGCAACCTGTTTGGCCGCGGCGGCGACCTGATCACTTCCGGCGTGGGCGCTATGGGCCTGATGCAGGTCATGCCCGCCACCTATGACGAACTCAGGGGGCGCTACCCCGAGCTGGGCAGCGATCCCTTCGATCCGCACAACAACATCACGGCGGGCACGGCCTACATCCGCGAGATGTATGACATATACGGCTCGCCGGGGTTCCTGGCGGCGTATAACGCCGGGCCGGGCCGGTTGGACGATTACCTGACCCGCAGCCGCTCGCTGCCGCTGGAAACCCGGCGCTACGTGGCGAGCATCGGGCCGCGGATCGCCGGCACGTTCCCCACCACGCGCTCGCCGGGCGAGCAGTACGCGATGAACGCCTTGCCGGTGCAGATCCCCGATGGCCCGCGTTACGCCAACGGCGGGGCGTCAGGCGTCGAGCCGGCCAGCTATTCGCCTGCCGTGGCCGCGGTGCTGAACCCGGTGCCTGCTGCACCGCCCGCCGCGGCGCAGCCGATCGTGCTGTCGCCGCCAAGCCCGCCGGTGCAGGTCGCCCAAGCGCCGGAGATGCCGCCGCCCGCACCGCCGGGCGGCTACATCACCCTGTCGCCGCAACCGCCCGAGTCGGCGGAATTCGCTGACCCCTCGCCTGCCGAGCCGCCGGAAGCTCCGGTCCCGTTGCGGCCCCGGCAGGTCGCCCAGCGTCCGGAGCCGGCCTTCCTCCCGCAACAGGCCCACTCGGCGCCGGCCGGGCGTCTCCCGGCCGCCGGGCCGCCGCGGCAGTTTGCCGCTGCATCCGCTGCACGGCGCCCCTCGGCCTTCAGCCTGGTGTCGCCGGCCAACGCGGCGCCGGTCGTCATCCGTCACGGAGGACCGGCCACCGGCAACTGGGCCGTGCAGGTCGGCGCGTTCGAGACCGCCCACATGGCGTCGGCGGCGACCGCGGCCGCCCGCGACACGGCGCGCGACGTGCTGGGCGCCGCCCATCCGGCGGTGTCGAGCGTCCGCCAGCCCCGGGGCACCCTGTATCGCGCCCGTTTGGTCGGCCTGTCCCGGGATGCCGCCGCCCACGCGTGCGAGCGGCTTGTCCGCGTCCGCACCAACTGCATGATCGTGTCGCCCGACGCCCAATCCTGACGCCGGGCGGCCAGGGCGTCAGGGGATCTTGGTGGTCCCCGCCAGCACCGGGGAGCGCAGCCGCGATGCTTTCTCGACCACGCCGCTGACGCCTTCGCGGCGCGTCAGTTCAGACCAGACATCCGCAGGCTCGATCCCCGCCGCGACCCACATGACCAGCAAGTGATACAGCACGTCGGCGCTTTCGGAGATCAGCGCCGGGTTGTTGCCCGCCACGGCCTCGATCAGGCACTCGACGGCTTCCTCGCCGAACTTCTGCGCGACTTTCGTTGTGCCGCGGCTGAGCAGGCGGGCGGAGTGGCTATGCGCTGGGTCGGCCGACCGGCGGTCCATCACCACGGTCCACAACCGGTCCAGCACCTCGCCCGACAGGGCGGACGGCACGTTCGGGCGCGCGGCCCG